>DUPP01000038.1 GCA_012838265.1 Clostridiales bacterium | reverse complement strand
TTGATAGTACAAACATCCTCAAAAAAACGATAGCAATCCTCTTCAGTTTCAAGTGCTAAAATTGCTTTAAAGAGCTCATCTATCTCTGCGCTCTTAAACTTGGATATATAACTCATCCTAACGTCCTTTCTTTATAAATCTTTTCGCTTTAATACTTTAATGCTTTGCAGTGCGATTATAACATTATTTATGCATCTTGACAACAGATAATTTTTCCATTAATATTATCTTGTATTTCAAAGGGAGTAGTTTTAAGTTTATGGTTCAACAATTCGACACGAGCGTGTCTGGCCATAAACCCACAAGGTAACAAGACTTTGTCATAATACAATAAGAGTTTTCGAGTATTATGAAAAGTCTTTTTTTATACATAAAAATGGACAAGCTAAATACTAGACTCTTTATATGCCAACAACATTATTCCAATGGAGGTAAAAATGTTTGAACAAAAACAAATAAACGAAGTGCTAGATGAGCTTGATGTAAACCATCTTAATGGGTTATCTGAAAAGGAAGCAAAAGCCAGGCTTGAAAAATACGGTCCTAATGCATTCCAAGAAACTAAACCAAAAACAAAGCTGCAGATGTTCCTTTCACAACTTAGAGATCCAATGATTTATATACTTATAGGTGCAGTATTAATATCTGCGTTTCTGAAGGAATTCGGTGATGCAATTATCATTATGGCAGTCATCCTATTAAATGCCATTATTGGCATGGTTCAGGAGTCAAAAGCAGAAAAATCTCTGGAAGCGTTAAAAAAGCTTTCTAGTCCTACTGCTATGGTTAGAAGAGATGGTGTCACGGTTGAAATACCAGCAGCAGATTTAGTTATAGGCGACATTGTTCTTCTGGAAGCTGGTAGAATCATTCCTGCGGATTTGAGGCTGATAAATACAATTGATATGAAGGTAGAAGAATCAGCTCTCACAGGAGAGTCTGTACCAGTTCAAAAGGATGCTAATTTTATAGCTAATGGTGAAATCACTCTAGGTGATCGTCTTAACATGGCTTATTTATCTACAAATGTCTCTTACGGCAGAGGCGAAGGCGTTGTTGTTAAAACTGGAATGAATACTGAAATCGGAAAAATTGCCAAGATGATCAATGAAAGTGTGGATGAATTGACTCCCCTCCAAAAGCGTCTCGGTGAATTGGGAAAAATATTGGGAATCCTTGCTATTATATTATGTGTTTTACTTTTTGCTGTCGCACTCTTCCAAGGAAGGGATGTAATGACAATGCTTCTTACAGCCATTGCGTTGGCAGTTGCTGCAATACCTGAAGGACTTCCAGCTGTTGTCACCATTGTTCTTGCCTTAGGTGTGCAGCGCATGGTAAAGGTCAATACTATTATAAGAAAACTTCCTGCAGTTGAAACTCTTGGTTCTGTCAGTATCGTATGTTCTGATAAAACCGGAACGCTGACGCAAAACAAAATGACTGTTACAAAGTTCTATATAAATGAATCACTTCAGCAAATATCCAAGCTTGATTATGACACACACAAGCTGTTGGTTGATGGCTTCGTTCTGTGTACCGATTCTTACATTGAAGGCACCTCACGTTTTGGAGATCCCACGGAACTAGCTTTGCTGGATATGGGTGCCCTTGTCAATGTAACCAAACAATCCCTTGAAACTTCTTATCCTCGTATTAATGAAAAGGCCTTCGATTCCGATCGCAAAATGATGACAACTGTACATCAGACTCCCTCTGGTAAGTTGATTTCTTATACAAAAGGGGCTATGGACCGGATTATCGGAGAATGTGATAAAATAATCATCGATGGTAAAATTAGACCTATAACAGATGCTGATAAAAAGAAAATTCAAGTAGCCGCGAAAGAAATGGCTTCACTTGCCTTGCGTGTTTTGGCACTTGCCGTAAAATTCGATGATAACTCAGCGGAGGAGAAGCATCTTATATTCGTAGGTCTAGTTGGAATGATCGACCCACCGCGTCCTGAAGCAGCCGCTGCTGTTGAAAAATTTAAAGGTGCGGGAGTTTCAACAGTTATGATTACCGGGGATCATATAGATACTGCATTTGCCATTGCCAAAGAGCTTGGTATAGCAGAAAGAGAGGAGCAGTGTATCACTGGAAGTGAGTTGAGCCAAATGACCCAAGAAGAACTAAATGCCGCAGCACCTAACCTTCGTGTCTTTGCTAGAGTATCCCCTGAAAATAAGGTTATGATTGTTAATGCTTTTAAATCCCATGGACATATAGTCTCAATGACGGGAGACGGTGTCAATGATGCACCTTCTCTGAAGACAGCAGATATTGGTGTTGCAATGGGTATTACAGGTACCGACGTAGCAAAAGGTGCAGCAGACATGGTGCTGACCGACGATAATTTTGCTACAATCGAAAACGCCATTGAGGAAGGTAGAAATATATATAACAATATTAGAAAGTCTGTATTCTTCCTGTTATCATCAAATCTTGGTGAGATTTTCACTATGTTTATTGCAATTGTAGCAGGTTTAGCATCACCACTAAAAGCAATCCATATTCTATGGGTCAATCTTATCACCGACTCCCTGCCAGGTCTTGCTCTTGGTGTTGACTCAGGTGATCCTGAGATTATGAAAACACCCCCTCGAAACCCAAAAGATAGCCTGTTTGCAAACGGAGGTCTTGCAATAATAGTATTTTTTGGTTTTGTGATAGGGGTAATAACGTTAACGGCATTCCTGTCGACACCAGTTATTACCCTTATGGAAGCAGAGCAGTCTATTACATTGGCTAATATTAAGCTTATGCTGATGGATGAGGGTATTTATATACAATCACAAACTTATGCTTTTACAGTATTAGCTATCTCTCAACTATTTAATGCAATAGGGATGAGAAATTTAAATCTCTCGATTTTCCGCTACAATCACCTGGAAAACCGAATGATGATAATAGCTTTTTTAGTTGGTATTTTACTGCAGGTCGCTGTCACAGAGATTCCTATACTTACAGAGTTGTTCGGTACAATGGAATTGAGCTTAACGGAGTGGTTAAAACTGGTGGCATTATCAACTGCGCCACTTTGGTTCCATGAACTATTTATATTTATAAAATTTATAAAGAAAAAAACTGCATGATTCCATAATATAAAACAAAAATCAAAGATTAATAATGCTCAACATCTTATAGATATTGAGCATTTTATAATTATAACAGCAGCATTATACGGCTTGTTTAATAAACACATTGTCATCAAATACTTATTTCATTGCTATTATTAAGCGACTTCGTGTTTAATCTCCATTTCATATAACGCTATGCGATATTTATAGACCAAAGGCCTCACATAGTGCAACAACAGCCTTAATTTTTTCATCACTATCTACTGTTACTGAAATCGAAATCTCAGATGTTGTGATTTGATAATACACTATTCCTTCTCTTGCCAGGGTTGTAAACACCTTGCTAGCCACCCCGGGAGATGTTGCCATCCCTACACCTACCAATGAGATTATGGAAAGGCTAGATTGTTTTATTAGAGTAGCTTCGCTTAGGATTTTACTGTTTTCCAGTGCTGCATCAAGCTCTTCAGACTGCGAGTCTGTGCAGCTAAATGATATTGTGCAAGTGTTATCTCTATAAGTTTGCTTAGAAATCATATCTACATTGATGTTGTGATCTGCCAAAAGCTGAAACAACTCAGCTATTACAGTTCCATCGTTTTTCATACCCTGCAGAGAATAAATAGAGCAATCATCCGATATGCTTATGCCGGTCACGGGCATTTCTTCGATATAAAAACTACCATCCATAACATACGTACCCTTTCTTTTATCACTCTCCAAAGATTTACCGATAAATAACTTCACTTTATATTTTTTGGCTAATTCGACACTTCTAGTTTCTAATATTTCCGCTCCACCTGAAGAAAGCTGCATCATTTCATCATAAGTAACACGGTTAAGCTTCCTTGCTTTCGGATAGATTTTTGGGTCTGTACTGAAGATGGCATCAACATCAGTATATATTTCACAGTCCCAGCCCAATTGTGCAGCAATTGCAACCGCTGTGGTATCAGAACCTCCATTTCCCAAGGTTGTTATATCTCCCGTTTCACTTATTCCCTGATAACCTGCAATCACTACGACTTTTCCTTCTTTCAGAAACTGTTCGACTCGCTCTGTATTGATTTCTTTAATTCGGGCTTTTGAATGCTGATCTGTAGTAATAAATCCGGATTGAAATCCAGTCATAGATACAGCAGGAATACCTAGATTTTGCAATGCAATAGCAAGCAATGCAGCCGTTTTCTGTTCCCCTGTTGCTAATAAAGCATCCAATTCCCTTTTTGGTATATTATCTCCCAGCTGTTTTGCTTGAGAAATGAGTTCGTCTTTTGTACCGCCCATGGCACTTGCTACTATAACAATGCCATCACCCTCTTTTCTAAAGGAGGCAATGTGTTCGGCAACGGCGCGAACTTTATCTAGACTGTCTAAACTCGTTCCCCCATACTTTTGAACTACATTCATACTATTACCTCCTCGTCAGTTTCAAAACGTAATTGGTCGCTGTAACTCTCTCTCTTTATTACAATACGAGTTTTCCCGTCCTTAACAAAAACAACGGCAGGTTTATTCAAGCGATTATAGTTGCTTGCCATGGAATATCCATAGGCGCCGGTTCCATAAACAACCAATAGATCACCCATTTGAGCTTTGGGAAGCATTGCGTTTTCTATTAGAATATCTCCCGATTCACAGCATTTACCCGCAACTGTATATTTTATCGTTTTTTTCAAATCCATTTTGTTTGCAAGATCGCATTCATACTTAGCGTCATATAATGCTTTTCTTATGTTGTCTGTCATACCGCCATCAACAAATATATAAGATATATTTGGAGTCTGCTTCAGATATCCTACTCTGTATAATGTATACCCAGCTTCTGCTACAATAGACCTACCGGGCTCTATCATTAATTTTTTAATACTCAAGTCACTTGCTTTTAACTCAGCTTCACATTTATTAATAATCCTTTCGCAAACTTCACGTATAGAATTCGGCTCGTCTTCCTCTGTATATCGAACTCCAAAGCCTCCCCCCAAATTAAGGGCTTTTATTTCTATCTTATAATCTGTTTTCATCTTTTTAATTCGTTTTATCATTCTCTCTATCAGAATTTCATAAGCCTTCAGATCGAATATTTGCGAACCAATATGGACATGAAACCCTTCAAAGGATAAGTACTGGCTGTTGTTAATCGACTCTATCATTTCCATAAGCATCTTTTCATCATTAAGAGCTACACCAAATTTAGAATCCATATCTCCTGTTATAATATATTTATGTGTGTGAGCCGTAATACCCGGATTTACTCGTATAAGCACACTTGCAGATTTTTGCATTCGCTCTGCAGTATCAATCAAAGCTTTACATTCCATATCATTATCCAAAACGATAGTTTTACATCTAAGGTTTAAAGCCAGCTCAAGCTCATCTATTGTTTTGTTGTTCCCATGGAAGTAAACCTGATCCATAGGGAAGTCTGCTTTATGAGCTATATATAGTTCTCCTCCACTTACTACATCCAGACCGAAGCCGTATTGCTTCAGCAGATGCAACATTGCATTGCAAGTAAATGCTTTAGATGCATATATAATTTCTGTCTCAAATAAATCGGAGCGGAAATACTTTTTATAGCTCCACAGTTGTTTCTCCAGCTCTTCCTGATCATACACAAAAAGTGGTGTCCCGCAGGTATCCGCCAGTTTATCACAGGAAACTCCTCCAACTTTAAGAATTCCGTTATTTATTTCTTTTGCCATTCTGTTCCCCTCTGTTTCTTATTTCGATATACAATAACTATAATAATTCCTCCAATTAACTAGTGCTGATAATTTAGATGATAAACCAAAAAGCCAGTAAGCTTCCTTACTGACTCAAATAGTATATCCACACCCATAGGAACCGTATTTACACTATTAACTTTTAGTCATTAAGGATAGCGCATCTACATCGTGTGCAGACAGTTCCATGGCTATTCACCATGGACCCACATAGATTTTTATGCCTAAAAATCTAGTTCGGCGAAGGTTACCTCCGATATGTGTCTTTGCCCGCCAGCTCTTCATATCTTCTTTTGCTTCGCTACCTCTATCAACATTAATGCTAGTATCATACTCTAAATCATGTGTAATTGCAAGAGTTTTTTGATTTTTCGTAATATTATATGTATAAACTTAAATAAAATTAAATAAAAAGTTCAATGTTGATGTTTAATAGTGTATTCAAAATTTACAACAGTATTAAAAACATAATAAGGTTGTATTTATGCCTTAGCAACGGCTTGATCTTTCTCTGCTCTTTTAATATTAATACTTCCCTGTACAACTGCACCTAATTCTATTGAAATAGAAGCAGAACTGATATCTCCTATAGTAAAGGCATTACTGTTCAATTTGACAGACTGGGCTGCACTTATATCTCCTTTTACATAACCAGATACCTCTATATCGTTTCCCGATAAATTTCCTGTAATTCTGCTGTCTGTCTTTATCTGCAGCATTTTCGATACTCCTATGTTGCCCTCTATTGTAGCACTCTCAATTTCTGCTGAATCACAACTAATATTTCCGTAAACAGTGCCTGAAACTGTAATATTTTTCTTACATTCAATATCACCCTCAACGTGACCTGCAAGGACTAAATTTGATTCTGTAGTGATATTCCCCATTATTTTTGTATCTTTTGAAATAATTGTGGTTTGCACTGTCTCTTTAGTATTTTCATCTTCCTTATTAGTAAACCCAACCTGATTTACAGTATTCTTTTTAATTTGTTGGTTGTTTTGAACCTTTTGTTCATTGTTCTCCTTATGTTCTTTGTCTTTTTTTTCTATGGCAGTTATTTTGCTTTTTTCTTTGTTTGAATAGTTATGGCTATTACTTTTACTATCTTTTTCCAAGACAAATATCTCTTTTAAAGCTTGTTTAAAATTTTCAACCATTTTCATTCCTCCTAAATTGATTTATATAAAGTAATTAAATTTTTATTTTTATAATTCACTTTCATTTTATATTTCAATTAATGTAGATATGTAAACACTAAAGGCTCAACAGTTTTGTCTAGTTTATCGAATGAATAACCTTCATTCTGGAAATAATCAATAATATCTGGTAATGCGGCAACTGTATTTGTTTTATTATGATTGTCATGGCATAGAAGTATAATGCTCTCTTGGTTATTAAATCCTTTCGTAACATTTTTAATTATATTATTCTTTGTTGCATTTTTACTGGTATCCCCCGTGGAAATGTTCCAATCGTAATAGATAAATCCACGTCTTAGCATTTCAGATATAATATCTTGATAAATACCCATGTTATGTGCATTTATACTGCCTCCAGGAAAACGGAAAATCTGAGGTTTCACCGATGTAGTCTCATATATTTTATTGTAGCACGTATTAAAATCATCAAGAAAAGCTTCTACTGAATCATAGATTTGGTGATAGTTGTGGGAATGACTATGTATGCCAATCGCATGCCCTTCATCTGCAATACGCTTTAATATTTCAATATCGCTGTTATTGGAAACGATAAAAAAGGTAGCCTTAATATTATGTCTATTCAGTATATCAAGTATTTCCAACGTCCTTTCTGAAGGTCCGTCATCAAACGTCAAATATACTGTTCTGGGCTTACGTTGAAATTGGACAGGCATTTCACTACGCATTTCGGGGTAAAGGGATTGATAACTTATTTCTGATTTGATATCTGCTGTCCTATTTATTAAATCATTACTAAGTGCATTTGATAATTGTGCTGATAATATACTATCTGAGCTTCTAGATTCTTTATTTATAACGCTGTTATTGCTGTTATTAATGTTTTTCGGAATCTCTTTGTAAATAGAATCGCTGTTACTTTGAGCAGAAACATAAAAATTACAAAGTAATAAATTTCCGATATACCATGCTCCATATACAGCAAGCAATGATATGATAATCATGGATAGATATATTAAATGTTTAAAAAACCTCACACTACCAAAATACATATTTTAAGATACCTCCCTTATTCGCCTTCCCCTTGTTAACTAAAAAATTTTTAAATTAAACTAAAGTTTTTAAGAATTATGTCGATATTTATCATATTATATTATAGTTTTTAGAGGAAAAAAAACACCCCAAAGGGTGGGTTTTTCATTAATATTATGTTTTTATTGAAATTTGTATTTTCTAATATTATTTTAGAGCATATTTGCCAAAACTATTATGCATTTATTTAAGAATATTTAATTCTCTTGCTTTTTTTACTACTTGTACTCTCCTATTTACCCCTAGCTTTAGATATATATTTTTTATATATCCTTTGACAGTATTTATTGTGATATCCAGTTTATCTGCAATTTCCATATTGGACATTCCTTCAGCAATAAGTCTAAGAACTTCTGTCTCCCTCTCAGTAAGAGGATCTATAAGATATTGAGATACTCCGACTTCATTGTTGTATCCACTATCTTCCAGATACAATTGGATTTTTTTGCTACAACCTATACATATAGCTAATCGCTTTAACGCTTCGAGTAGCTCTTGTGTAAACACACCTGTCATAAAACTGTTTTCAAAATAAAGGACACCGACGACTTCTCCCTGATATATTAATGGTAATGAAGCTATGGATTTTGAATTTGAATGTATTATATATGGATCTGTATCAAATATTCCTGTATTCTGCCCACAATTCACAATTACTGTTTCGTGAGTACGCGCAACATATCTTACTATCGCTTTTGAAAGGTTATTACTTTGTTCAAGCAAAGCTTCTTGTGTTATGATTTGACTAGAATTATTATCTATTATTTCTTTAATAAGCAGTTCACCATTTCGATTTAATATTAAAAACCCTCTATCCGCACTAATATATGTAACTGAAATCTTTAGAAATTTCTTTAGCATCTTGTTTATATCTGTTTCTTTTAAAAGTTCTTCTAAAGCGTTATCGATTAAAAAATTATCCAGTCTTACTTCAGATTTACTGTTGCCAGGAATGCTAATACTTAGCATGTTTAATAATTTGTCAGTATCATCATCCTTCTGTAAATTCTGTTCTACTAAGTCTCCTATCTCATTGTATTGCTTTTGTAATTGCCTGACTTTACTTATAGCTCCCCACTTATAGTATCCGCGAATTGAATTGACCATATAAGACATACCAATTTTTTTCATGCCACGCGAAATATAAAATTTTGAAGCAAGTTCATTTGCAAGCGCTTCATCCTGAATGTATCCATTTTCATGTGCTGATTGTATAGCCATATTATATAATAATCCGGCATCTGTATCATTCTTTTCAAAATTTGCTATCTCTGCTTTTATCAACTGATATTTATGAAGGAAGTTTTCCTTGCAGAATACAGACCATTTTTTCATCTGTCTAAGATGTTTTTTTAATTTTCTCCAAAGCTGTTTTTTGTCTTTAGGAGCCAGTTTATCATATATTGTTATTATAACAAGCGAATAATAGAAATAGTATTTTGCAGTTATCAGAAATCCTAAAACGGAATTTATTAATGGTTCAACACTTCTGGCCACCGCTAATGCCTCCATGTAATCACCTGACATATAACACAAATACGTTTTATTACAATAGTAAGTGGCAAGAGATGCTTTGTCCCTCTGTACTAATTCCAAAAACTCTCTAGTCTGGTACTCTGATATACTTGATTCGTAAGATTCTTCATTTGATGCCTGAAGTATTGATACAACCCTTTCATATATGGCTACATTTATCGTCAAATTATCATGCTTAAGCCTTTTTGTAGTTTCTTTTTTTTTCTTAACCATCTCTGCAATTTTTGCTAATGAACATCCCATCAAATAGCAATTTTCAAGAATAAGACAATATGCATAACCAATAATCAATACGTCTCCTGATTCAGTTCCGTAAGTAATAGCTTTTTTCAGATATTCCAAACCAAATGAGGCATGCTTATTCCAGTGTGTAATAAAAGCTCCTACAACAAAGTAGATGATACATTTGGCAGAACTGACTCCATATCTTTCAGCTAAATCAATACATACATTTGAATACCTGCTGCTTAAGTTGTAATTACCTAGAATGCATCCTTCTGTGAGGCTATAACCAAAATATCCTACCGAAGCCATATATGAATTTCCATTACAAACAGCATGATTACCAGACTTTATAATTGTATAATAATATAAATCAGGGTTGTAAATCATGGTTACTGTTGAAAGCCGACACAATAGTTCTGTAATTTTTCTTTGCTTAGATTCATTTATTTCTGGTAAATTAACTAAATCTTCTATCTTTTTATTTCGCATTTGCCATTTATAAATCAATAATTCTCTGAAATAATCCAACTTGGTAGGATGCTCAGGTATTTTTACCCCTAGTTTTTTCAATGCTGTGATTCCAGTTTTTATTGCTTCATCATATTCCCCCACGCTAGCATATAATATTACTTTCAAGCCGTATACGGTTGCCCGCTCCACTTCACTTTCACCTTTTTCGATGACAGTATCAAAAAGAATTTCAGCAGCATCTACATTTGCAGACATAAATTCTGCCTGGGCCATCTCAAGATATAGATCATAGGTTAAACTATATTCGTTATCCCATGATGTATCGTCAAGCATAGACTTTCCAATCCTGAAATACTGCAGAGCAGATATGTAAGCTGCCGAATTCCTAGCTTTTCTTCCTGCCATCAGGCCATACCGTGCTATCATTAACCTCTCTTCAGGTTTACTAAAGAGCTCCAGGCTGCGGCTGAAATGATCCATAATCAGTAATATGTTTTCATCAAGATCGTCACCTGCTTTATACTGCAAAAGTAAACGACCAATAAACTGATGTTTTTTCTTTCTTTCCTTTTCATCAATAAGGGAATAAATTACCTGTTGAACCCTATCATGTAAAAACCTGTATTGGGAAACTTCAGATTGAGAATATTCGGTAGTTAAAGTTTCAGTAGCCTTATTGGATACAGGTAATACAAGTCCTTCATGAATTGCTGGTATTAGGTCTGATACCGTTCCTTCCACAGGCTTGCCCCATATCAACGCAAGGGTCGACAAATCAAATATACTTCCTAGACAGGAAATCCACTTCATAATCTCTTGAGTTTCATACGGAAGTCCCTTGAATTTTCTAAGAAAAATCTGAAGTACGTCGTTGCCAAGATTTAGCTGTTGAATAGCATCAGGTTTCCACTTCCAATCGCTCTTTTGAGTATCGAAATAAATCAATTCTCTATCATGAACCAGTTTGAGCAATTGTCTTAAGAAAAAAGGATTACCTCCAGATTCACGATATAACACCTCTGCAAGACTAATAACCTTATCTGAAGAAGTATGTAATGCATCTGACACCAAGCTAAGAGTTTGTTTCCAATCAAGAGGCAAAGTATTAATGAATCTAATAAATTTATTCTCTGTTGCATTTTCAAATACTTTTATAAGTGAATGATTCTCATTTAATTCATTATCTCTGTAAGCTCCAACAAAAAGAAAATTGTTTATGTTTGCTTCATTGATTAAATAATCCATTAACTGTATGCTTGAAAAATCAGCCCAATGCAAATCATCTATAAAAATCACTAGCGGATGGTCTTTTCTTGCAAATAAACAGACAAAGTCTCTAAGTGCCATAAAAAAACGATTTTCAGCCTCTTTAGGCGGAAGCTCATCAACTGGAGACTGCTTCCCAATAATACACTCCAATTTAGGAATAATCTCAGTAATTACTGCACCATTTTTCTTTAGAACAGTCAATATTCTTCTCTTCCAATGGTTAAGCACCTTTCCACTCTCAGTCATCAGCTGCATTATTAAGCTTTCAAAGGCATCAGCAAATGGAACATATGGAATGTTTTTCTTTAACTGATCAACTTTTCCCGTTATAAAATAACCCTTTTTGATTACTAAAGGCTTTAAAAAATCATTTACCAGTGCTGTTTTTCCTGTACCGGGGAGACCATTTATAAATACTGCTTCAGTCCCTCCATTACAAGCGCGAGCAAAAGCAGACTCTAAAACTGCTTTCTCATCATCTCTTCCATATAGTATGTCTGGTAGTTTAAAATATGCGAATGTATCCTTTTGCCCTATCGTGAAACAACTAATTTTCCCTGTCTCATTTAGTTGTTTCTTGCATTCTTTGATATCCCACAAAACCCCAAAAGCACTTTGATATCTTTCCTGTACATTTTTCTTTAAAAGTTTCATAATAATATTTGATACCATGCGGGGAATATCCGGATTTATTTTATCTGGTGGTATCGGATTTATAGTAATATGAGCTTGTACCCATTCTGCCTCACTATTTGCATTAATGGGTAACTGACCGGTCAGTATCTCATAAAGTATTACACCTAGAGAATATAGATCACTGCGTTTATCGATTTTAGAATTTAATCTGCATGATTGTTCAGGTGAAGCATACTTGAAACTCCATTCTGGATTGATAGAAGCAAAGACATTCTCGTTTTCAGATGAAATATTTACAGAATTTCCAAAACCAGATATGTATATCTTTGTTGTATCTGGATGTATAAAAATATTCTCTGGTTTTAAATCCCTATGAACTATACCCTTTTCATGAAAATAGTTAATAGTTTCTGCAAGCTGGGAAGCAATATTAATAAAAAGCGATGGAATTATTGTATGACTGTCAATAAAACTCCTTAAACAGACTGCCCCTATATCTTCTGTTATTAAAGCAAAAATCGAGTCAGTTAGTTCTATCTTTATCGGTTTAATAATTCCATCGATATGTAATGATTTTGTGATGATATATTCATTTATTAACTTAGCTGCTTCACTAAAATGAATAGTGTCATTTTTTAACATTTTAATTAATATTGATGCCTGATTCTCAATCAAATATCCCTTATAAATTATAATTTTGTCGTTCTCATAAATTTGTTCGGTAATTGCAATACCTGGAAATAAAGACATAAATAATTACTATTTGCCCCCTTATTATATCGTAACTTCTGTAAAGTCTATTCGTCTATTAATTATAATTATTAGTCTACTTTTTATTATTATAACACGAAATTGTTATTTTTTCCAATAATAAAGCAAGGGGTTGCACTTACCTTTTCAATTCACTTTTTATTTCAACATTCGTTAAAACTTCCTGTTTATGATATAATATTTCAGTGGTACAAGTTATACTTAAAACGTTAAAGTTTTTTGTGTTTTTAGTGGAGGTGTTTGCTATGAAAGAATTAGTAAAAAAGTACCGCAGAGATCTACACCGCATTCCAGAAATTGGACATGATTTATATAAAACCCATGCCTATGTTATGGAGCATCTGCAAAAATACAATTGCGAAATTACTAAATTATGCAAAACAGGTATCGCTGCATTCTTTCGTTCTAAAATGAAACAAACTCCTGCTGGAGTAAAGAAATATACAATAGCTCTGCGTTGCGATATGGATGCACTGCCTATTAAAGAGGAAACCAATAAGGAATATACCTCTATCCATGAAGGTGCAATGCATGCCTGCGGTCACGACGGCCATACAGCAATATTGCTTGCCGTTGCCGGAGAACTGGATAAAAGCATGCATGAAATACCACATGATGTGCTTCTCATATTTCAGCCTGCCGAAGAAAGCATTGGCGGCGCAAAGGATATTTGTGACACAGGAATCTTAGCTGCATATTCGGTGGACCGTATTTATGCTTATCATCTTTGGGGTTTTATGAAAAAAAATTCAATAGGTTCCAGACCGAATGAATTAATGGCCAGGTCTTCCCTATTGAATATCACAATTCATGGAAAAAGCGCACATTGCGCCAGTGCAGAATATGGTATTGATGCTCTGGCAATTGGTTGTGAGCTTGTTTGCGAGCTGTACAAAATGGCAGAAACAGAATTGCCGAAAACTGAATACCGCTTACTAAAATTCGGTCAAATGAGCAGCGGCACGGCAAGAAATGTAATTTCTGCCATGACAACACTTCGAGGTACTATGCGCTGTTACAGTGATGATACATTCCAGTTTTTATATAACCGTATTAGAGAAATTATAGCTGATTTTGAAAAAAAGTATGGCTGTACAATTGATATTAAGCAATCTACAGGATACCCGGCGCTAAAGAATGACCCTGACCTTTTTGAGGAGGCGAAATCTATCCTTAATGAATTTGACTTTCAAACCTTCGAAAAGCCTTTTATGTTATCCGAAGACTTTTCAGCATATTTGCAAGTGATACCTGGGTTGATGATGTTTTTAGGAACCGGTACTAATATACCCCTCCATAGCAGTAACTTCGACTTTGACGAAGAAGTCCTTGTAACAGGAGTTGAAGCTTACCTGAAGCTGTTAAAAAATATTAAATAAATTCGTCATAATAAAAGCTATGTTATAATAAAAACTATAATGGAAGCTATTAGTGCTAACTTTTATTGAAGCAGTTCTATCGCCTTCACTAGCTGTTGGTCTAAATCATCATCCGCAAGATCTTCAACCTCTATATCTGGTTTAATTCCTACCTTGTGTATAATATTTCCATCAGGTGAAAAATATTGCATAATGGTCAGTTTTATTGCATCGCCATTAGAAAGCTGTTCAATGCTTTGTATGATTCCTTTACCGTAAGTTGTTGTTCCTACTACGACGCCTCCTTTATGATCCTTGATTGCTCCTGTAACTATTTCTGAAGCGCTAGCTGTACCTCCATTTACAAGCACAACATAGGGCAAATTAGTCCTGCCGGGTTTTGACTTGTAATACTCTTTTTTTCCTTTCCTATCCTCTGTGTAAGTAACTATTCCCTCTTCCAAAAGTGCATCAGCAACTTCTATGCTGACTTCAACGAGTCCCCCGCCGTTATCTCTCAAATCGAGAATAAATCCCTTAACACCTTTTAGCTCCAGATTACGTAAATGCTCTTTAAAATCCCTTGCTGTTTTTTCTTCAAATGAGCTAATCCTGATATACCCAATATCACCTTCAAGAACCTCCGAGCGTACAGTATGCATAATAATATTTGCCCGGGTTATAGTGAATTTGAGCTCCTGTTGGCCACGGATAATAATTAGGTCCACCTTAGTTCCCGGTTTGCCGCGCATTGCGGCAGCAGCTTGGTCGATACTGCTTCCGTCATAAACTTGATCTCCCACGCTAATAATCTTATCTCCTGACTTTATACCAGCCTTCTCTGCAGGTGAGCCGTCGATAGGAGACACTACGTTAATCAATCCTCTATCATCAGGAGCGATTGTCACTCCTATACCCTGATACTCACCGGTAGTGGAAATCATTATTTCGTCATATTCCTCTTTCGTAAGATAAGAAGAATAGGGATCTCCTATCCCCCAAAATAGTCCTTTATAAACACCTTCCATCAAGTCATTTTCATCTACTGGAACATAATACTTTTCCTTTATGTATTGTTCCAATTCAACCAATTTCCCATATTTATCCTTTATTTGCTTATAATTCTCATACTCTTCATTAGTGATTGTCCGATATCCTCCTGAAGCCTGACCAATCAAGAAAGTAACTCCGCTAAGCGTTAATGCTCCTACAAGTACCGAAACAATTATAACAAAAACAAGGTTGCGTTTTTTCATCATTAACATTTTAGTATTCCTCCATGTAGGGTAGTTTAACATGTGATAGATTTTATTACAAACTGAATTTTACTATCACCATTCCATGCATTTATATCTGCATATCCAGATACATTTAGCAGTTCATTGCTTTTTTGAAGAATTTCTCCATAGTCTTGAGCCCTTTGGAAAAACACACAGTAAATACCCTTACCGCTTTTGTCCTGGCTGAAAAAGCGAACGTGCTGCTTATTATCTCCCATGTAATTGATATATGTCGGCTTGAGGCCCGTTATCTGGAGCAAGGGCTTTTCATTTTGGCAGCCAAATGGAGCTAATTTTTTTATATTTAATATAAAATCAAGATCAATATCCCCTACTTCTACCGTAAGGTCGATAGGAATATCGGTGTTAAACAGGCATGAATTCTCCTTGTATAAAACCTCTATATCATGATTCAGACACCTTTTAAGCTCATCTAGATATTCTGATTTCATCATGAAACCACAAGCACCTGAATGTCCCCCGAATTTTAAGAAGAATGATTCATATTTCTTTAAGCTTTCGTATAAATTCACTCCATCGATGCTCCTGCCGGTTCCTTTCAGATAACCTTGCTGTCCAGATTCCGTTAAGATGATTGTTGGTTTTCCAAACTCATCCTTGATTTTCCCAGCCACAATACCAGCGATCCCTTCATGTATATTCTTTGGAGTGATGATGTAGAACAAATCTTCCCTCAGCTCTGTCTCAACGATTTTCTTGCACGCTTCGAAAGCTTCTTCCTGTATTCTTTTTCTTTCCGCATTATTTTGAACCAAAATTGCAGTATTTTGGTCTATCGCTTTCTTATCTTTTGAAATTAAAAGCTCAACACCAGTTTTCGCATCTTTAAGCCTACCGGCAGCATTAAGATGGGGTACTATAATATATGCTATCTTCTCTGAATTTATCTCTTCTGAAGTTATACCGGCTTCTTCAATGAGCCTTTTTAACCCCGGTCGTTTCCTTCCATTAATCTTTCTCATCCCATATTTGGTAAGTGTTCTATTTTCATCTATAAGAGGAACTATATCTCCTATCGTCCCTATTGCGACTAGATCCAGTACTTCGCTAAGTATCGTTTTTGGTAGTCCCATTTTTCGTTGGATTCCCTGGGCTAACTTAAATGCCACACCGCATCCGGCAAGGTGTTTGAAGGGATAGGAGCAGTCCGACTGCTTTGGGTTTATTAAAATACAGTCAGCCGGTCTATCATTGATATTATGATGATCTGTGATAATGAAATCTATTCCGATGCTCTTACCGTATTCAACCTCTTCATAGGACACACTTCCACAGTCTACGGTAATTATTAGTTCTGCTCCATCTCTTTTTATTAAATCAATTGCATCTTTATTTAATCCATATCCTTCAACAAAGCGTGAAGGGATATAATAAAAAAGGTTTGTTGTAAGGTGAGATAGAACCTGTATAAGAAGGCTGACGGAGGTCACTCCGTCAGCATCATAATCTCCATAGATACAAATTCTACGATTTTGCTTAATTGCAGACAACAATAAATCCACCCCTGCTTCCATGTTTTTTAGCAGGAATGGATCATAAGTCTTTTTTGGCTTATCAGATAAAAACTCAAGGATTTCATCTTCATCAGTAATCCCTCTATTTTTCAAAATCTTGCGAATCAGTGGATTAATCTTGTTCATTATCATAACCAATTCCTAGGATTCTGATATTGTCCGTTGACACGCACTTCGAAATGAATATGAGGACCAGTCGAATTGCCGGTGGACCCTGCATAAGCTATAGTCTGTCCTCTTGTTACCACATCGCCTGTCTTGACAAGCAGTTTACTGTTGTGTGCATACAAGGTTACTATCTGTCCGCCATGGTCGATCATGACAACATTGCCGTAGCTGTTGTTCCATCCTGCTTTTATGACTGTCCCATCGTTTGCTGCCATAACCTTAGATCCTAAAGGTGCTCTAATATCGATTCCAGTGTGTAATTTATTCACCTTTAGAATAGGATGAAATCTCATCCCAAATTCTGAGGTAACATAGGTATTTTCTCCAGGCCATGCAAATTTACCTCCTGCATATGCTTTATCTCCCTGCAGCCTTCTTATTTCTTCAATCAGTCGATTTGCCTCTGCATTTAATGCGTCGATTTGTGCTTCAAGTTGAGCATTGCTTTTCGCAACCTCCGACTTTAGGCTTGCAACCTGTCCCCGGTTTGCCTGAAGAGTAGCCTGCTTGTCCATTTCTTTTTGTCTTTCAGCTTGCAGCTTTGCCTGTAAAGCTTCCAGTTCCTTTTTTTGGAGCTCAATTTTTTTACATTGCTCTTCCATGAATTTCAGGACTTCCACATCATGATCGTATATTTTCTGGACCATATCCATATTGCTCATAAAATCAGTGATGTTTTCTGAACCTAATAATATCTGTACTAAGCCGATATCCCCATTTTTGTACATAGCTCTTAAGCGCTTTTTAAGATTCTCATTCTGTTCTTCCATCTCCTGCTCAGCAGCTTCCAGGTTTGATTTGACAATGGCAATCTCTTGCTCTGTCTTATTGATATCCCTCTTGATATCAGCAATTTCCCTTTCCGTTTCATTGATTTGACTTTCCAATTTCTTGATTTGATCTCCCAGCTGTTTTTCTTTTTTCTTTCCTTCTTGAAGCTGTGATCTTGATTTGTCAATCTTGCTGTGGATCTCGTTCAATTGCTGCTGCTCATTCGCATAGGCTGCACCCAAAGTGACTACAGAGGCGCATAATACGAACACTAAAGCATACGAAATTAGTTTCTTCACTATGTACTCCCCCTTTTATCCCTTATGTATCCAAGAATCTTCTCATTGAAATAATACTGCCACTAGCGCCAATACTAATACCAAGTGCCAGGAATATCCAAACCAGATGAGTGATAAGAAATTCTCCCGGTACCATAGTCGTAGAAAGCATGATAAAGATTTCAGGTCCTATCAGCTCCGTTATTTTATAGTAAATATAACTTATAATACCTACAGAAATCAGTGCAGACAAAATCCCTATGAAAATTCCTTCTATTAAGAATGGTCCCCTTATAAACCAATTAGTCGCTCCCACGTATTTCATAATACTGATTTCTCGTTCCCGCGCAAGCACCGTAAGCTTAACCGTATTGGATACCACTATAACAGACACTATGACCAAGAATACTATCACGACCATTGCGCCAACCTGAATAAAGCGAGTGATCTTCATCAACTGATCAACTGTATCCTTGTAATATTTAACATCTTCAATCCCATCAAAGGTTTTAACTCTTGCAACGATTGCATCGGCTTCTTGCAAATCAGTAACCTTAATAATAATGGAATTCGGTAAAGGGTTCTCGTCCAGACCATCCAATAAATAGGCATTGTCACCCCATTTGACCTTCCATTTGTCCATTGCCTCTTCGGCTGATTGATAGGTCGCTTCACTTACACCTTCCATCCGATTCAGATCCGCAATCATCACAGAAGCCTGTTCATATGTAGTTTCATCCAGTAAATATACCTGAATGGTATCAAACTGTTTCTTTGCAGTTTCTGAAACCATACTGACGTTAACCACTAATATAAAAAAAAGCCCTAATATTAAAAGCATGGCGGTAATAGAAAACATCGACGCAATGCTCATTGCTCTGTTTCGAAAAGCCTGTTTGAAGGCTTGCTTAAAGGCATACTTCCAACTATTTAGCATTTTTGTCAAATACACCTCCAAGAAAGCCTGTCAGCCTTTCATCCTCATAGGCTCCATAGCATCCGCTGGCATCGTCACGAACGATGCGTCCTTTATCGATAGCAATAACTCGCTTTTCCATTTTATCAACGATATCTTTGGCATGGGTAACCATTAAAATGGTTGTCCCACGATAATTAATCTGTTCAAGCAACCTCATAATTTCCCATGCGGTATCCGGATCAAGGTTTCCGGTAGGTTCGTCCGCAATCAGTAAAGCTGGATTATTTATAATCGCCCGTGCAATAGCTACTCTCTGCTGTTCTCCGGCAGAAAGCTCATGAGGATATTTATTTGCTTTTGAACTGATTCCCACTAAGCTCAACACCTGTGGTACCTGCCTGCGAATAGCTCGCTGGCTCATATGTACAATCTCCATTGCAAAGGCAACATTTTCAAAAACGGTTTTTTGGGGCAGTAGTCTGAAGTCTTGAAAAACAATGCCTGTGCTTCTTCTAAGCTTGGGAATCTGTCTGTTTGAAAGACGATTAATTTCTATATCTTTCAACTTAATAGTTCCCTTATCTGGGGTCAGTTCCTTCAGAATCAATTTGACAAATGTAGACTTACCCGCACCGCTTGGACCGACTAAAAACACAAAATCCCCTTTTTTGATTCTGACTGTTACATCCTGAATGCCAATATTTGTGCCGTAGGACTTTGTCACATTATCAAAAGTAATCATTGTTTGAGTCCTCTTCCGTAGTATCAATCAGGAAATCGACAATCTGAATAAAGAAAGGTGTCATTGCAATGCAATTTTTTCTTTATGCAGTAAAACCTGATTATAATTACAAACATAAATCTACAAATTATTATAATACGAAACAGGATAAGATAGAATACTTTCTTACATTACAAGTTTATTACATTTTAGACAAATGGGTGCTTTCTATAAGATCGAAGAGTTGATGCTCTCGTTTAACAGAACATAAATTTCAGTTAAGGATTTTTGAAGAACACTCTTTACTTCACTCAATGTATATGGAATTTTACAGTTATACTCAGCAGTATATATTATCTCTGTCTTGACTAGAGGTATAATAACAGGATTTTTTATATTTAAATAATTCAGCATCTGTCGCCGATTTACCCCTCTATTAAACTTGTTGATCACATATATAACAGCTGCTTCTTTATTACGTTCCATATCTTTTATGCATTGTAGGAAATCGTGCCCTTCCAGCATTTTGGACGGCATAGGGTCTATTACAACTATTATCTGATCCATGGCTTGCAGCAGTTGTCTGTTCAGAATTTGCTCTCCAGAAAAATCGCATAAAACAACATCGCCTTTCGCATGATTTGCCAACCTTAATTTTTGTTCAAATGTCAGCCGAATCATCTGTTCACTGGGTGATTTCAGTAACCAGTTTACCCCTTCATCCATATTTTTCTTTCCGCGAATACTTTTATTTTGTGTCAAAGCAGTATAGAATTGGAAATAAGGTCTTCCAGCAAAACGCTTGTCCATACCGCAAGAATCAAAAAGAGAACCTCTGCCAAGTTCCGCTACAGCAGGACTATGAATTCCCATATTTGCTAAATATCGAGCTAAACAGCTTGTTAAAAAGCTTACTCCTACATGATTAGAAATTCCAATGATACCAATTTTCAATTTGTCTATTGCAATACAATTTTGGGTTTCCTCA
>DUPP01000037.1 GCA_012838265.1 Clostridiales bacterium | reverse complement strand
TCTCCGTTGTAATAGTTATTTTCTTCAAGATTCGCTAAATATACATCTTCGTATATCCCATCGCTATTAATCTTATATATCTCTTTTATCATACAGTCCCACCTCCTGCGTAAAATACTACTTCACCATGTATAATTTTCTTTGTCGCATTTTCTTGTACCTGTAGTTCTCCGGTACTATGCACTCTTAAAGTCATTTTTTCAAGAGGTGGCACAGTGCTAAGGTCGTTTTGTACCGCTAATGTTACAAAAGCGGTTTTAGGTCTAAAACCAACAGGTAATCTTAACAGGTTTTCACCACGTAACATTAGTTCCCCATCAATTCTTGATACGCTGTATATTAATTTTACCCACCCATTTTTTTTATAATATACCGTAGGCAGCGTTTCCCGATCATATGTGTCATCAGATTCAATAGTAAATTTAGTTGGTTCTTTTTCGTAATCGGTTTTTAAGTCCGCATAATCGGCCTTATGTGCAGCAAGTTCTTGGCTTACTTCAGCTACCTCTTGGTCTGTGTATTGTTTTGCTGAATTCAGTGCGGCATCTGCTTTTTCCTGCGCCCCCTGTGGAGTTTCTTTTGTTGCTTCTAAGTCCTCGATGTTCTCTTTGAGGGCGTTATAATCATACTCGGTGAAATTCCTGGCTATAACGGTTCCGGCTGGCCAGGATTTTGCCACACCCTGGAAGCCTCGCTCAACCGTTATGGCATTATCATTTATCTCAAGCACCTTGACCGTTTCGGCATTTGTGCCGGTACCAAGTGTCATGAGATTGGGCGGTTCTGGTACCCTGGCAGGGTCTAAAACATATATTATAGTGTCACTTTCATTGATGTTGTTTGTTATTGTCGTCTCTGGGCTATTTATCATGCCTGGATACATTTCTTTTAGTGCCACGTGCTATCATCTCCTCTCTGTATTTTTGATGCTAAATTTGGTAAACTAACATTCAAGGAGGTGTTTTAAAAAATGAAAAAATTTGGACAAGGTATGATTGTAGGCTTTTTGTTGGCCACATTGCTGATTTCCGGCATCGCCTGGGCAAGTAATCCCATCAAATTAATTGTAAACGGGCAGGAGATAAAAACAGATGTCGCCCCTCAAATGATAAACAGCCGGGTTTTTGTTCCTGTTCGGTTCGTAGCAGAGGCATTGGGAGCTCAAGTTGAATGGGATCCGGAGAATTGGGCCGTAATTATTACGTCAGCTCCCAGTAATACCAATGGTCAAATAAATAGCCCCATTGAAACAGAACAACCTAAAACATATAAAATTGGGGAAATCATAGACCTTTCCGATACTAAAATCCGAGTAAATGAAATATACTATGGTGAAACATTCGACACAATTGTAGCTCGTAATGGCATGAAATTCGCTCTTGCAAATATGGATATATGGATTGCGATGCCTCCAAAAAATAACGTAGCCTGGAGCGGAATTAACTTTATAAATTCCTGGCATACAAAAAGTGGCCAGGAATTACGTGGAGGCAGTTTTACAACTGGAGAATCGGCTTATATTAAAGAAAAAGTATGGAATAATATTATTGTCGCAATCGAGATACAAGATTCTGATGAAATTACGGCTGTCATAGTTAGGGATCCAATTGCAGAAAAAAGCTTTAAAGTCTCATATTGAAATCAATAATTCCCACTTCCACGACTTTGAACAAAAAGTTGTGTGACTATGTTCGCTGTTATACGCCCGAGGGTATCGGGCGTTATTTTTATTTCATGCCATCCTCGTTTAACTTTACCGCCACCGTCCTTGGCAAGGTAGGGAATAATATTTATATCAGTTTCGCTAATTCCGATATTGGGAATTGCATTGCCATCAACCTCTACAATAACTTTAGATGGCCTCTCCGGAGCCTCAAATATTCCATATTCTATCTGATGAGTATGATTAGGCAATGTGATACCATGCCTATGATTAGGAATTACAATACCGTGTGAGTGATCATCTAGCTCCACATCGTGTCTATGAGCAGGCACAGTAAATTCATGGTCATGCTCAGGAATATTGACACTATGTCTATGATTCAAAGTAATGACATGCTGATGTGCTCCGCTTTCTACCCACCGGACAGAAGTTCCGCCAGCTGTCATGAGCATAGTCCCATCGGGAATACCATGATTATGTTGGCCATGTCGGTCGGTCGCCTCAAAGCCTGAAGTATACCCAGCCTCTGTGAACCAGACTCCACCCCCTGAAGTCTGCAATCTTCCTCCTGCCTCACTTGTAGTTCTTTGCACAGAGCCACCACTTTCAGTCGTAGTTCTTGTTCCTCCTCCGGATTTTGTAGTAGTGCTCATCCCGCCACCATCTTCTGTAGTATCTGCATAGGCCCCACCACCTGCAATAGCTTTGCTATACGCTCTGAAGGCTGATACTTCATAGCTCAGTAACATTTTATTTATGCGTACAGTCTCTTCTGGGATATAAAATTTCAACACCGCTGGGTAGTTAGGATCGCAATTGTCCATAAAATGATAGCTGTCAAGATTGGTAGCTCCCTGCGCATACACTTCATTTATTCTGGTTCTGTCTTGCAGCTCTGAAATACTTCCAGCTATATCCCTATTTTTGTTTGCAATTTCAATTTCTATATCCCCGGGATTGCCGGTTACATCTGACTTCGATACTTTTACAATTGGCAAATCCTCTATGATATTGTCTTCCTTGTCTATGATTCGAACGATATCGCCAGG
>DUPP01000036.1 GCA_012838265.1 Clostridiales bacterium | reverse complement strand
TTTTAATAACCTGTTCAAGGTTATTACTGGTTATAAATTCCGACATAATCTGCACCTTCTTAATTAAAATACAGTTCACACATATGAACTATATCATCTAAAATTCCAAACATTTCTTGAGCCTCAGGTTTTAGGGCATGATTTTCCGGGGCGTTATCAGACAATGCAAAAACAAGTTCCTTTTTAGTTTCATTTTTTGGAATATAATTTAACAGTTGTTCTTCATCTATGTTCTGACTTTCTAAAATTTTTTGAATGTGCGTAATAAAGGTAGCAAGACTGTGGACTTCACCATCAATTAATTTATTCAAAGTTGGCCGTGAAATATTAGTAAGCATTGAAAAGGAAGACTTTGTATATCCATTGTCTTTAATAAGGTTTAAAATGTTTTTACCTATTAGTTTTCTATTTTCAAATAGTTCCATACTCATTTTTTTCACCTCCTGTATTATTATACGCCAAAAGTGAAATTAAAAAAACGGTTTGTAAAAATTATTTTTACATTTTTTCGAGTTTATTACTAATTTATTTGCTAATTAGTTAATGCATCCTAAAAAATAAACCCAAAATCTAGCTCTGGCAATAAAAAAAGCCCTAACCCTTATTTTCAAAGGATTAGAGCTTTAAATACCCCAAATAAAATTTTTATAATCTACTCAACTGTTACCGACTTAGCAAGGTTACGGGGTTGATCTACGTTACAGCCCCGGGCTACTGCTGCATAGTAAGATATCAGTTGTAAAGGAATTGCCGTGATGATAGGAGCTACAAAGTTATTTATTTCGGGAATGGTAATTACATCGTCCACATACTTTCCTACCTCGGTATCACCTTCTAAAGCAATAGCCAATACTTGGGCATCCCGGGCTTTTACCTCTTTTATATTTGATAATGTTTTTTCATAAGTTTTTTTCTGGACACACAGAGCTATTACCGGTGTTTCTCGGGTAATTAAAGCTAATGTGCCATGTTTTAATTCTCCGGCGGCATGGGCTTCAGCATGGATATATGAAATTTCCTTGAGCTTTAACGCCCCTTCCAAAGCTACTGCCCAGTCAAAACCACGACCGATGAAAAACACATCATTTTTATCTTTAAAAAGCTGGGCGATTTCCTTGTATTTGTCGACTTTATCTAGAATTTTATTAGTAGCCTCGGGTAAGGAGTGTAAAGCCTCGATAATTGTTTTCGCTTCGGCTTCACCCACCACACCCTTTAGCTGACCCAAATATAATGCCAGTAAATACTCGGCCACTAGCATAGTGGTATAGGCTTTAGTAGAAGCTACGGCGATTTCGGGACCGGCCCAGGTATGGAAGCAAGGGGACGGTTCCGCTTCCTTTTTTCTTTTATTAAACACCTGTTTGTTGTTAGCAACTTTTCTATGGCTTAGCTAGCTGCTTTTATCTCGCTAAATTGCAATTTATAATTCACAACTTAGGATTTTTATTGGCGTTTAGCTTCACTTTTCTAGATCCACTTTCTTATATCTAGGTAAATATTCCTAACCCCCATATTCCTCCTAAACTTGTGAAATATTAGGGAAAATAGCCCTGATAAACCAGGATATTTTTGAAATTTCAGTACGCACTTAGATTCGTGTCTTTTTTCAAGATGACATGAAATTTGAGTATTGACATGAAATGAAATCCGCGTATAATAGATGATAGAACAGACGTCTGTTCTATCATCTATTATGAGGAGGATATTTAAATGAGCTATCGTATACAATTTACTGTTACAGACGCTGAATACGCAGAACTAAAGACACAGGCTATGGCTGAGGGGTTTCCGACTGTAGCTGAAATGTGTAAAACAAAGGCGTTAAATGGCAAAAACACATATGCTGAACTATTCATGGAGATGAAAAAGAAAATTGAAAAAATAAAGCCTAACGAAATTATTAACGACCAACTAAATCCGGGAGAATTTTATCTTCGCGATATAATTCCTACGCCTCCTGCGTTGCTTGGGCGCTGGTTGTATGAAGCCGTTCA
>DUPP01000035.1 GCA_012838265.1 Clostridiales bacterium | reverse complement strand
GTCAACCAAGCGGCTTGGCCGATGAATCATATAAAAGTCACCTCTCTCCTTCAGAAGGAAGCTCGCAGCTCTGATAAAGTCTGAAAGGTCCGCTGTTGTTTCATGCCTTGCGATAGTTTTGGCTTCTTCTTTATTCTTTATTCCGCTGACACCCTTTATATAAGGTGGATTCGTTGTAACAACATCAAAGCTATGTTTGCCAAACAGCTTTTTTTCTGCAATCTCATTCACGTCCCCATGAATCATTGTAATACGCTCACTTAGATTATTAAGGTCAACGTTACGTAATCCCCGTTCATAGGAATCTTTCTGCACCTCAACACCAATTATTTCAGTTTCCTCCGTTCTGTGGCTCAGGATAAGAGGAATAATGCCTGTTCCTGTGCCCAGATCTATGACCTTTCCGCCTTTAGAGACATCTGCAAAAGTAGCCAATAAAACTGCATCAATGCCATAGCAAAAATCCCCAGGCTTTTGTATCAGCCTGAGGTTGCCAAATCCAATATTATCTATTCTTTCTCCTTCTTTTAACAGGGGTTCCATATCTAATTTGCCTCCAACTTACGTCGAACTTGTTAGGTAATTGAGAAGTAAATATTCGAACAGATTTTCTGCATTAGTTATTATTCCTTTAACAAATCCTTAATTTCATCGAGCAATGCCTCATCAATATCATCCAAGGTATCCTTGCTTTCCTTTGCATTAATTCTAGTAATCTGATCTTTCTTATATGTGTAAAAATCTGTGCTGAGCTTTTCCGGTTTGTCCTCAGTTTTTTCTTCTAAAACAAGTCTTACCTTAATCTTATTCTCAAGTATATTGCTATCATAAACGATAGCCATTCCATCTATGGTTTTTATACGTTCGCCTACCTCAGGCATCCCTTTTCTTAGCTCATAATATATTTCATTCTCATATTTCAGACAACACATAAGTCTTCCACATATCCCTGAAATTTTAGTGGGATTAAGGGAGAGGTTCTGAACCTTAGCCATCTTGATTGATACGGGTTCAAACTCAGGAAGCCAAGTATGACAGCACAAGCCTTTACCACAGTTCCCGATTCCTCCAACCATTTTGGCCTCATCCCTCACACCGATTTGACGAAGCTCTATTCTCATTTTGAAAATTGCTGCAAGGTCTTTCACCAATTCTCTAAAATCAACTCTGCCATCAGCCGTGAAATAAAATATTATCTTGCTATTGTCAAAGGTATATTCTACGTCAATCAGCTTCATTTCTAAGTTGTGTTTATCTACCTTTTCCTGACAAAGCATAAGGGCTCTTTGCTTTTTGTTTATATTCTCTTGATGCTGAACTATGTCATTTTCATTAGCTATTCTTATAATTTTCTTCAAGGGTGGTATGATTTCACTTTCCGGAACATCCTTTATGCCTGAAATCACTGTTCCAAATTCCATTCCCCTTGCAGTTTCGACTATCACGTTAGTACCACATTCAACTGGCAATCCTGCAGGGTCAAAATAATATATCTTTCCGGCTTTCTTAAACCGTACACCGGCTACCGTTACCATTAATTATCCTCCTCGTATTATAAAGTAGTAGTGTTTATAGTCCCTCTCCAAGGACTTAATGCTATAATTTTCACAGACGCTGTGGATTAGTCCTATCCTCCTAACGCTAGACGTTTTCAGAAAGGCAATAACC
>DUPP01000034.1 GCA_012838265.1 Clostridiales bacterium | reverse complement strand
TTGCCTTCAGCATAGCGAAGCCTCTTATTGCCGTGGCGCCTGAGCCGGCAGCCATTGAGCATTTTAAGAAGGATATAGAGAAGGCAGGCTATTCATACACCCAGGGGATGTTCAGGATAAAATGGACTGATGCTGTGGACTATGAGCTGTTAAAGAAAATAGTTGCTTTTAACATAGAGGACAAGAAGGATTTTACGAAGTTCTGGAGATAAAATAAAAGCAAAGTGAATACTTCTGGCTTATAAAACCGACGAAAAAAAAGCCGCACCATAACAGCGGTATTTTTTTCTCAGATAAATAAGCGCTTTGAATAAATAAGTTTTCTTGATTATCTTTGTTTTTCCGCAGTATTAAAAATCAGAGGATATTTAGGAAAAGCTTTGATTTATACAAAAAATATGGTATTATATTACAGATTAATCTATATGTAGAAATTTGCGTTATTTTTATGTCTGTATGGCAAAGTAACAATGATACTTACTCATAAATTTACTGTTATAAAGGAGATTCATTATGGGAATAAGCACTGATTTTATTAAGCAGAGATTACTTGAGAGAGCCAAATCTGATTCAAGTATTAGTGTTGCTCCGAATATTCCTGAAAAGAAATTAGTAAATGCAGCAAACAAAATAGCAAATGGAATTGATCCTGCCACAATAGTAGCAATACAGGACACATCTTTATTTGAAAACGGAAAAGAAGGCATCGTTTTTACCGGAACCACAATGTATATTAAAAGGATGTTGGAAGAAACCAAAACAATCCCATACAATGATATGCAGACTGTGGATTTATCAGTAGAAAAGAAAACTGACGAAAAAGGAAAAGTGCATGTTACAAGTACTGTAACAATTAAATATAATGACAATCATACCACCAAACTGGTAAGCCAGACAGATGATAAACAGTTACACTTTATTACGGAAATACTGAATGAAATCATTGAATCTGTTGATTCATTTAAAGATGTGGTACAAATAGCCAAGCTGGAAGAGCTTGGTGATGATATTATTGAAATGTACATATCTATTGTCACAAATTATTTGATAGCGGACGATGGAATAATTAGCAGTGCTGAATACAAAGAACTGATCTCGCTTATGGCGCGTGTTAATGTTTCGAAAGAATCCGCAAAAAGATTAAGAAATAAACGTTTGCAGTTAGCTCGCGAAGGTAAAGCAGAGGATTTTGGAGAACTTATTAAAGAACTCAATACCAGAATAAGCGAAAAAAATGTTGACCACAAAGGAATTGATCAAAGTCTATTCTTTGATTTATTGTTAGTTAGAAAGGAAAATATAGATAACTGGAAAGAAGATACTTTATTAAGGAATCTGCAAGATTTGTTAGTTGTATCTGATGAGCAGGTAGAAGTCGGAATTAGAAAAATAAAAGATGATGAAAGAATAGTTTCCGAAAGGATGGAGGATTCCCAGATTAAACAAATCACAAACGAGCTTGTTGCCTTGGCCGGAGGAGCGGGAGTAACTCTGGCTGCATTGGCAGTTACCGGAGGTGTGTCGACCGGTATTTGGGGCGGTCTGCTGACACTCGGTTGGCTTCCAACCGGTAGTATGCTTTTGGGCCTTGCGGCTATCGGTGGGGTAGGCTATGGCGCATATAAAGGAATTAAGTACTTTTCCGGAACCAGTGAATACGAGAAGTCAGGTATTCGTATTGCTGCCTTACAGGGCGCCATTGAAATGAATAAAAAAGCAACAACATATATTATTGAGGATATTAATGCACTCATTGAGGAAATTAATGATATAACTAAAGAACTCAGTGAGAAAAATGAGCGTGGCAATAAGGTGAAAGAGCTAAAGGAACGTTTAGGATTGTTAGAAAAAACAGCTGCTTCGGCTGAATCTTTCAACGACGACAACAAGAAGAACAATTACGAGATTTATTTATCAAAGCTTCCCAAAGTACTTCCTGTCGAACGATTCAGGGAACTGAACAAGCTTAGTGCGCAGAAAGTTAAAATAAACGAAATCATTATGTCGATTTATAAGGAAAATAAAACAACTGACGAAAACGGATATGTGTCCACTCAGTATGTGCGGGAAGATGAATTATCCTATGAAGATGCCGAAAAAACTCATTTTTATCTGAGCATGATAGGTTTCTATGATACGAAAGCGTCAGCTATGGCTCAAGGGCAGGTTATGGCACAGAAAGGACTTAATGCCATAAAGAGTTTTATTAAATAGCTTGATGGAGGATAACAATGTCAAATTACAAAACTGACAGAGACTATAAGATCATAAATCAATACGCCGGGAGTCTCTCAGTTGATCGTGCGATTCAAAATGAGGGAAGACAGCAGCTCGATAATGCTTTTACTAATACTGAAAGGATAAAGAAGTATTTTGCTGAGCAAAGAGCGCTAGAGCAGGAATTAATAACAGTATTGACTGCCTGTGAGGAGAATGGTATAACAGAGCACGATCTCGAGAGAATTAAAGTTCTGGAGGAAAAGATATCAAATCTGGAATTGCCTCAGCTTAATGAAATGAATGCGATTCAGACGCAGGATATTCCGACTTCTTTTGTAGATATGACAAAGTCAAATCAGGAATTTGCAGCAAAATATGACATTGATTTGGAGAAGCCGTTCGATTCCCTGTTCTCAAATATTGAAGAAGCTGCGATTTCGAGTGAGCTTGCCGAAAGGTTTAGTTTGCTGAGATTGGATAAGTATGATTATGCATTTGCCTCTGCTGTCGGAATAATCGGTGGTGTTGTTGATGTTTTGCTTATCGGTACCGCATCGACCAAGAGAAGTGAATGCGGAAAACTTGTAAATCTCACGGACGACGCAATTAGTAAGATGGTACAAAAATATGCCAAGCTATGTGATTGGGACGGCCCTAAAAATGGTTCAGACCCTACAAAATCCGCAATAGGTTTTTTAGAGAGAAAAAACAAGGTAAACTACGATGCACGTTATCCGCAGGATATTGATTTCGCCATCGATGGCATTAACCCTAAGAACCATCATTTGTTGAGTTTAGACCACAGTCCGATGGGGTTGATTATCGGCGTGATTGATTTACTTCAGGGCAAGGCAACATTTGTTGACCCCGAGGAAGGGAACATCGTCCGTGCTATGACAGGCAAGGCAGAGGGCATTGACGGTATTCCTTCTGCAATAGCAAGATGGTTTGGTCATTTAATGAGTGATGTAGCAGGTGCAAGTGGTTCTTCAGACCGTGGAGCCGGCATTCCTACAGGGATGCAAAGTATACTTCGAACATTTAATGTTGGCAAGATACCAATGGGCGAAAACGGCACCTCTGCCATTGGTGAAGTTGTTGAAAAAATGTATACGGAAGGATTTGATTTCAGGTTTTCAGTCGCAACTGCAATCCCTGTAATTATTTGCGAGGTGCTGATCAGGGTTTATTGGTTTTTGAAACAACATTATTATTATGGTAAAGAAGTAAAACAGAGCATGCCATTTGGTAAAATCCGTGAATTGCAGAGGATGCTTCTCATAAGCAACTTTGCGTTTTCGAGTATTGATGTCACGCACGCTTTGATAAAGGGCGCAACGGAACAAAACCCGATTAGTTTTTTTAATTCTGTAAACTATATCGGACTTGCGGATTTCGGATTAAAGCTGTTTATCAATTTCAGATTAGAGCATGAACATAACAAGCAAACCAAAGAACTTCTTCAAAATGATATTAGAAGAGAATATGAGAAATTGCTCAACGATAGATATCCTTTTGCAGATTAATTCTACAGCTGAAGGCTGATTGGCGTTTAAGATTATAAAGAGTCAGATGATAATATGGAGTTTTGAGTTTGGGGTATAATTTAAGTATGAATCTGACCTGACCGCAAAAACTTCAATTGCAGACCTTCGGGTCTGCTTTTTTAAATTTATTTGTAAGGTTTGCTTGACATTTTGAAAAGGGGTGGTTATTTGAAAAACAGACTTGAGGAATTGCGCCAGTAAAACAGCGTTACGCAGGAGGAGCTGTCGACAAGCTGGAGGTTTCAAGACAGACTATCGGCTCATTTGCCTATGCGGCCAAGGATTACGACAATATGCTCTGGAACGGCAAAAGGCTCTTTGTCTGCGCCACCGACGACAACCACAACCGTTTCCCAGAGGGGCATCCCCATTGCGACTCCTTCGGCGGTTTTACCTTCATTAAGGCTAAAGAGCTAAAATACGAGGCTGTCATCAAAGCCCTCGAAAAGGGTGACTTCTACGCCTCCATGGGCCCGGAGATTTATGAGCTTTATGTGGAGGACGGCAAGGTGCATCTGACCTGCTCGCCGGCACAGCGCATAATCATGCCCCCCAAGGGCAGGAACTTCTCCTGCGTCTCGGCCTATGAGGGCGAGAGCGTGACCGAGGCTGTCTTTGAGCTGGGTGACTTAAATTATGAGGAGTATTTCCGCTTTGAGGTGCTGGACAGCAGAGGCAGGCGCGCCGCCACAAGGGCCATACTACTTAGACGAAATGGGCTTATACTATATTTATGAGCAAAATATAAACCGCCCGAAAGGGCGGTTTTATTTTGAACATAAAAAATCCCCCGAATGGTGCGGCTTTAGATTCGTGATTTATTCGGTTATAGCCTTTATTCTGTATACCTTTACGCTGTGTTTCGGGAGCTCGGCGGAGATTTTGTCCTGACTTGTGAAAATCTGTTCTGCCCAGATGTCCTTTACCTCATACTCCTTTGCCTT
>DUPP01000033.1 GCA_012838265.1 Clostridiales bacterium | reverse complement strand
GCCTTGCAAATATTGATATTGTGATTGAACCGAGCGTAATACTGCTTGCTGTTGGGTTTTCCGCTATCGTCGGTATGTTTTTCGGACTGTATCCTGCAAGAAAAGCTGCAAAACTGGACCCAATAGATGCGCTTAGATACGAATAAAAAAACGGCATCATGTAAACAGGAATTCCGTTCGCACTATTTGTTATTATCAATCCTGATCTTACGATTTTTAGAGAATTAAAAATATGATTAAATCACATTCTTAATTCTTACTAAAAATCTGGCTCGATTCGGATAATAATATGGGCAAAAGTGCTCAAGTGATTCCTGCTTTTACATTGATGCCGTATTCGTTAGCTTAGAGTCCTGAAACAAAAAGATAGTCCCCTGTATATAGCAATGATTTCGAAGCCGAGAATGTACATCTTTACAGAATCATATATTCGAGGCTGAGGGAATTGCGAATATACACGGGATTCTCTTTATATACTTTATTTCTTTTCCTTGACAATCTCCACAGAAGCACTAGCCCCTATCCGGTCAGCCCCTGCTTCAATCATCTCCATTGCTTTCGCGAGATCACGAATCCCGCCAGAAGCCTTAACACCAAGCTCGTTTCCAACGGTCTCCTTCATAAGTAATACGTGATGTGCTATCGCGCCTTCATTAGAAAACCCAGTTGATGTTTTTACAAATGCAGCGCCTGCCTCCATGGATAGTTCACAAGCCTTGACGATCTCCTCATTTGTCAGCAGACAGGTCTCTAAGATAACCTTTACAATGGCGTTATACTCAATTGCAACAGCTACTACAGTGGCGATATCCTGTCTCACATAATCATACCTTTTGTCCTTTAAGGCCCCCACATTGATTACCATGTCAATTTCGTTCGCACCTTCACTGCATGCCCATTCGGTTTCAAATGCTTTTACAGCAATACTACATGCACCTAAAGGGAATCCTACAACAGAAGCGATTTTCACATCAGATCCTTCTAATTTTCTTTTCGCGAAAGGCACATAAGCAGAATTTATGCAAACAGCATAGAAACCATATTCCTTTGCTTCACTGCAAAGCCTGATAATATCGGATTCTGTCGCTTCTGGCTTTAATAAGGTGTGATCAAAGTACCTATTTATGTTTTTCATTATAATCAAGGAATAATAATTTCTCCTATGTCTCCGTTTTTCAATCCTGCGGCATTACCCTCATCTGTGTCAAGATGAATTTCACGTTCATGACCTTCTCCTGAACGGACAAGAACGTTATCGAAAGTTACACCTCTTTCACCGCTAAATTTAATGCTCACAATGTCTTTGTCCTTTACCCCGGCTTCTATTGCCTGAGCAGGTGACAGATGGATATGTCTCAACGCAATTATGGTTCCATACTCTAAATCTACCTCACCTGCAGGACCTACAAGTTTTACACCCGGTGTTCCTTCCAATTTACCGGATTCTCTAACTGGAGCGGATATTCCGATTGCTCTTGCATCTGTCATTGATAGCTCTACCTGCGTTTCAGGACGGGCTGGGCCTAATACTCTTACTCCCTTTAAAGTTCCCTTCGGGCCAACGATATCAACTTTTTCTTCACTTGCAAACTGACCTGGCTGTTTGAGATCCTTTGATGGAGTTAAAGTATATCCCTTGCCAAATAATGTCTCGATGTGTTCCTGCTTTAAATGCAAATGTTTGTTTGATAATCCTACTTCCGCTTTGTAACCCATTTTTATTTTCTCCTTTTCATTTTATATTATTAGGGATTACTGGATACCAGAATTCTCAAATACCTTCCAGGCAGGTTATGTATGGAAGGTTCCTGTACTTCTGATCACAGTCCAACCCATATCCAACAATAAATTTGTTTTCAACCTCAAATCCAACATAATCAGGAGTGATGTCAGCCTCTCTGCGCTCTGGCTTGTCCAGAAGGGTGCAAATTTTCAGCGACTTTGGCTTTCTGCCCATAAGATAGTCCCTCAGATAATGAAGTGTTATGCCTGAATCTATAATGTCCTCAACGATAATCACATTCAAATCTTCAATTCCAGAATCTAAATCCTTTAGTATTCTTACAACGCCGGAGCTCTTTGTTGATGCTCCATAGCTTGTTACTGCCATAAAATCAATTTTTGTATCCACGGTGAGTTCCCTTATTAGATCACTTAAAAAAACAACGGCTCCTTTTAAAATACCAATCAATAAGATTTCTTCGCCTTTGTAATCCTCTGAAATTTGTTTTCCTAGTTCTTTAATTCGCTGCGCCAGTTGCTCTTCACTAATCATAACTTGCCCTAGTGTGGCTTTTTTGTCCATTCTACTTTTGCTCCTCTTCCTTTTCCACTTTATAGTCTACATTGTTTATTATATTTTTACCGCGTAATCTTTCCGGCTTTACCGGCCCGGCTTCTAACCAATACTTATCTAATTCATCTTTTAGATACCATATAATGAAAGTCCACAGAACGATATCATCCACTATGCCAAATAATAATACTGGCGGGAGAATCAAACCAATCGGGAAAAGAAGGTAAACGATACCAAAAACGATAATCAACTTCTTTCTTAAAGGCACTTCTTTGTCCCTCAAAAAATGCTTGATAGCTTTTATCCTCTTAATTAATATCTGAAAGAAAATAAACCGCATTTTCTTATTGACCCCCCTCCAAAAGACGTTCGATTTCGTCTAAAAGCACATCATGCCCCGTTCTCTTGAGTGTAGAAACGGGTATGATTATATCTTCCGGGGATAAGGCAAGGGTTTTTTTGATAATACTAATATATTTTGCCATTTGATTTCTGGAAACCTTGTCTGATTTAGTAGCAACTACTATTCCATCAAGCCCATAATACCTAAGCCATTCATACATTTGAACGTCCTGAGCAGAAGGAACATGCCTGATATCAACTAATTGAACCACTTTCAGGAGCCCTTCTCTATTTTGTAGATAAGACTCTATCATTTCTCCCCATTTTTCTATTTCAGACTTTGACAACTTTGCATATCCATATCCGGGAAGATCAACTATTCTAAAATCTCCATTTATCTCGTAAAAATTTATCGTTCTGGTTTTTCCCGGGCTTCCACTTACCCTTGCCAGATTTTTTCTGTTTGCAAGAAGGTTCAGTAAAGAAGATTTCCCAACATTTGAACGGCCTACAAAGGCTATTTCTTTTTTATCATCTTTAGGATACTGATCTTTTTTTACTGCTACAGCAACTAAATCCGCCTTTTTTATTATCATAATTTCTCTTTCTTTAAAACTCTAAAATCATGCTTTTGTTTTCTCCAATGCGTGTTCTAGAGCTTCACTCACATTGTTTATCAAAACAAATTCTAGTTTCTTTCTAACATTAGCAGGTATTTCCTCAATATCAGCCTCATTTTCTTTAGGAAGAAGCACTTTTTTTATACCTGCCCTGTGAGCTGCCAGAACTTTTTCTCTGATACCGCCAACAGG
>DUPP01000032.1 GCA_012838265.1 Clostridiales bacterium | reverse complement strand
TTTTCTTAAGTCTTTCGATTTCATTTTCTGTTTGCTTAAGCAACATAGCTGTTCTATTCTCAGCTTCTTGAAGAATGTCTTTGGCTTGTGCATCTGCTTTTAACTTTGCTTCCCTTACAATCTCACGGCCTTCTTCTTGCAAACCTGCGATCTGCCTTTCGTAAGATTCTTTAAGCTTTTCAGCCTCCTGCAACTTTCTCTCAGCTTCGTAGATGGTATCTCTTACATCACTGTTTCTATTATCAATTACCTTATTAACTTTATCGAACAAAAAGTGCTTAAGAAACAATAGAAGAATCACGAAGTTGACTAGGGTGGCAAAGAGTGTAAATAAATTGACCTCCATTACTGCGAGACCCCCCTTCGGGTATGTTTTTCATAAATTGGTACAGTATGTACAGTCTACGAGCTATACTACAAAAATAAGTAGGATTGATACGATCAGCGCGTAGAGTGACGTTACTTCTGAGAATGCAATACTGATAATCATTGTAGACATGATGTCACTTTTGGCTTCTGGCTGTCTTGCTATCGCTTCAACAGCTTTACCACCGATAATACCAATACCAATTCCTCCGCCTAAAACACCTAGTGCGGCGATTCCAGCACCTAAAGCTATTAATCCTATAGGGTCCATAGTTAAACCTCCTTAAAATTCATGTCTTTTTAAATAATTTATTTATAACAACTGATATTGGATATCAGCTATTATCTTATTCTTCAACTGATGTTTTCGTAAATACAATAGTAAGCATCACGAATACATAGGTTTGAATCAGTGCAACAAAAACGTCAAAGAAGAAACTTGGTAGAATTGGAATAATAAATGCGAAATACCCTAGAGCCATGTAGATAAGTTCCATGAAAACAACTCCAACGAGCATATTAATGAAAAGTCGTAAGCAAAGTGATAATGGAACTGTGAATTTTTCGATTATGTTCATGGGGAGCATTAGTGCGAAGGGTTGTAAATAACTATGTAAGTATCTGCCGAGACCGTTCCTTGCAATCGAAGTCCCATTGATTACAATAGCAGAAATAATCGCTAGTGTTGCTGTAACGTTAATGTCCCTTGTTGAGGGTGCAAAACCTATTACACCTGTTAGATTCATAAAAGCAATAAAGATACCGAGCGTTCCAATAAACGGAACAAATCGTTTCTTGAATGATTCACCTAGATTTTCAACTACCAGGTTATTGAACATATTTACTATCATCTCAATAACCGTCTGCCTTTTTGATGGAATTTTGCCAAGATTTCGAGTAAGCAAGAGTACCAAAACTATGATTACAGCCATTATTATCCATTGCAAAATGATACTCATGGTTACTGCATACGTCTGATTTGAAACTGTAAATTCAAATACTTTCGGTGGATTAATATGCATTTACTTCCCTTCTCTCTATCTTTTATTTTTCTGTATAATCATGCTTATGATCATTGATACATAATGCAAGCTATACCCGACCAAATACACAATGATATTTATCATGTCGTCATTATAGAGGATATAAGCAAAACCAGCCGCGAGTGCAATCCGTCCTACAGTCGCGGCTAAAATCAATATCTTGCTTTTGGATGCTTTCATTGTGTATTCAGTTATCAAAGCATTTAACAGGAAATTTACTAAAGCAATAGCGATCCCTATAATAAGAACAATGGCATATTCTCGATAAAATATCATTGATACTGCAAATGATAATAATAAAATTATCAAATCATATAAAATGACTCTTTTGAGCATCATCAAAGTATCCTTAGTCACAGAATATGCCCCCATTAAAAATAAGTAAGCTAAATAGTTTGTTATTTTTTTAATAATCCAAATCAAATACTATTATAACCTCGCGTTTATGAAATGTAAAGACATGTTTGAATTTCGTTAAATTGTCCAAAAATTGAAAAAATTACAGCTTTATAAACTTTTTATATCTTTATAAATCATGAACCAAGTTGTTCAACCATTTCTTCGAATAAAAACGCCATCGACAAAATGCCCCTTTTGCAATTTCCTCCATATGTGCCAAGAGTACCACATAATAAACAGGAAGCGCTAGATAAAGAGCTCCAAAAAATACAAGCGGAACTCCAACGAGCCAAACAGAACCAATTTCCATATACATAGCAAACTTTGTATCTCCACCGCACCTAAAGGTTCCCACGATGTTTAATCCATTGAATACCTTAAGCGGCATCATTATTCCGTATATGCATATTATTAACAAAGCATAATGCTGACCCTCTGGAGTAAAGTTGAAAATCCGAATAATAAATTGTG
>DUPP01000031.1 GCA_012838265.1 Clostridiales bacterium | reverse complement strand
GAATGGTGGGGTTATGGGTGATATCGGAAATAAGCATAAAAAGATGCAGCTTTTCGAGAAAATATGTGATGTGTATGGGGAGGAAATAAAAAGATTTATTTATGCTTTGACTAGAAATGATCCCTTTGCTTCGGAAGAAATATTTCAAAATGCCATGGTCGGTGCATTGAAAGATCTTTATTACCTTCGCGATAGCAGTAAGATGAAAGCCTGGATTCTAGCCATCGCAAAGGCTGAATCAAAAAGATATTATGCCGAAAAGCAAAAGAAAAATAATTATGAATACTACATGTTTTTAGAAACGGATCTAAATCAGAATGCACATATGTATGATTTTACAAAATCTATTGAAGACAGAGACTATATAAAAGCCTTGATAGAATGTCTAAAAGGGGCAGAGAAGCAGCTTTGTATCCTATATTATTATTATGGTCTAACATTTAAAGAGATAGCATCGATCTTGGGTTTAAATTATAACACAATACGCTCCTTGCATTTCCGTGGTATAGCAAAACTACGTAAGAAGCTCGTAGAATTCGGAAGAAGTTAGCAAAAATATAGATAAGTTTCATCATGGCATTAAAAGCATGCATTAAAAACAAAAATACAGGGTAAACAATAGATAATCTAATTGAACAGGAGGAAATAAGTATGGATACTATAAAAAATATCGTGGAAAATGCGAAAGATGCTGCTGAAGAGGCTAAACATCGAGCAGAAATATTAAAGGATAGAGCAGAGGACAGAATGGAAGGATTTGTCGACAGGGCAGAGGTCGGATTGGAAGGAATTAAAGACAGTGCAAAGTTAAGAATGGAAGGAATTAAGGACAATGCAGAGGACAGAATTGAAGGGCTTAAGGACATGGGAAAGGCCAGAATGGAAGGAATTATGGATAATGCAGAGGATAAATTAGAAATATTTAAGGATAGAGTAGAAGATAAGTTTGAAGGGATGAAAACCAGAGTTGAATCAGGAATGGAAAATATGAAGGAAAAAGTTGAATCCAAGGCAGTAAATTTGAGAACAAGACAGGAGAAATAATGGACAATTTTACAATTAAATCTAGTGTCTTAAACTAAAAAAATCAAAAAAATTTGTATTGACAAACAGAATACTTTTTATTATACTAAATGCAATATCGAAAAAAGACTATGACGGAGACAGTAAGTATTTTTCGAACATCACAGCGAATAGGGGATGGTGAGAGCCCTGTATCATTAGAAAAATATCTGAAGATCACTCCCGAGTTGCAGGCCGAAATGTTACAAAGTAGGTTTTGACGGTTTCCCCCGTTACAGGGAGCGCGTATGTTGGTATGCAGTATTAGGTGGTATAACGATGGCTATAAGCTTTCGTCCTTTTACAGGGCGAAAGCGTTTTTTTTTACCTTCAGCATATTCAGTAAATACGCAGAGAATGGTATTTCTTTATTAGGAGGCAAAAAGAATGAAAGATAAAGACATAATGGAATTTCGTTGGCATGGACGAGGTGGCCAGGGCGCAAAGACAGCTTGCCTGCTACTGGCAGATGTAGCTTTTACCTCAGGAAAGCATGTTCAGGGTTTTCCAGAATACGGTCCGGAGCGAATGGGTGCACCAATTACGGCTTATAACAGAATTAGCAGTGAAAGATGCCTAGTGCACTCAAACATTTACAATCCAGATTTTGTAATAGTTATTGATGAAACTTTGCTTGCATCGGTTGATGTTACCAGGGGGTTGAAAGAAACAGGAGCAATTATAATTAATAGTGAAAAAACTCCTCATGAATTAAGAACCCTGTTAGGTGGATATAAAGGAAAAGTGTATACTATAAATGCCAGAAAAATATCTGAGGAAACAATTGGAAAAAACATGCCCAATACTCCTATGCTTGCTGCAGCTGTAAAAGTGAGCAATGTCGTTGATTCGGATAATTTCATCAAAGATATGGAAGCGTCCTTCCGGCATAAATTTAAAACCAGACCTCATGTAGTCGAAGGAAACATGAAAGCTATAAAAAAGTCATTGCAGGAGGTATGTGCTGGATGACTATGACAAAGAAAGCAAATGAAATCAAAGCAAGCGAAATCAACGAATCAACTCCATGGCAGGAAATGACTATAGGAGGAGAAATATATGAGGGCGGGACCTCTGCTCTTGTGAATACAGGAGAATGGAGAACAATGATTCCAATTTTTCATGAAGAGAAATGCAACCATTGTATGCTCTGCGTTCCGTTTTGCCCGGATAGTTCAATTCCGGTTGAAAACGGAAAACGAAAAGACTTTGACTTAATGCATTGCAAAGGCTGCGGAATCTGTTTCAAAGTTTGTGCACACAAAGCGATTTCTTATGAAAAGGTGGGTGCATGATGGGAAAGAAGACAAGATTATCTGGTAATGAGGCGATTGCATATGCAATGAAACAGATCAATCCAGATGTTATGGGAGCATTTCCAATAACTCCTTCAACTGAGATACCCCAGTATTTTGCATCATACGTAGCAAACGGAGAAGTAGATACAGAATTTGTGGCAGTGGAATCTGAGCACAGTGCTATGTCTACCTGCTATGCTGCACAGGCAGCGGGTGGCAGAGCAGTTACCGCAACCTCATCCGCAGGGATGGCACTGATGTGGGAAATGCTGTATGTTACATCATCTGCAAGATTGCCCGTAACGATGGCGCTAGTAAATCGTGCGCTGACTGGTCCAATCAATATTAACAATGATCATTCCGATTCCATGGGAGCAAGAGACAGCGGTTGGATTCAGTTATATTCAGAAACTAATCAGGAGGCATATGACAACTATATTCAGGCTATACCAATAGGAGAAAACGGTAAAGTACGTTTGCCCGTCATGGTATGCCAGGACGGGTTTATAACGAGTCATGCTGTAGAAAATATTGAATTGCTTGATGATGAAGAGGTTAAAAAGTTTGTAGGAGAATATAAACCTGAGAATTATCTGCTGAAAAAAGAAAATCCTTTGGCTGTCGGCCCTTACGACATTTCAAATTATTATATGGAACATAAGAAGCAGCAGGCTGAGGCCATGAAAAATGCTAAGGCAGTGATCCTTTCAATAGCAAAGAAGTTTGAACAGCTAACTGGAAGAAAGTATGGCTTTTTTGAATCATACCAAATGGAAGACGCAGAAACAGCACTTGTAATTATTGGGTCTAGTGCAGGCACTGCAAAAGAAGCAGTTCGGCGGCTCCGCCAAGCAGGAAAAAAGGTTGGTTTGATTAAACTCCGTGTATTCAGACCCTTCCCAGCGGAGGAGCTGGCGGCAGAAATGTCTGGTGTGAAGGCAGTTGCTGTAATGGATAAAGCTGAGGGTTTTTCGGCATGCGGCGGACCTCTTTTTGCTGAGGTGCGTTCAGCACTTTATGACGTAAAGAATCGGCCTTTTGCGATAAACTATGTTTATGGATTAGGCGGACGTGATATATGCGTAGAGCACTTTGAAATGATTTATGATAATTTATTTGAAATTGCAAAAACAGGAAATCCTGGTGAAGTTTATCGACATATTGGTCAAAGAGAACAGGAAGGTGATAAGTGATGGCTTATAGTTTGAAACAACAGGTAGAAAAGCCGGAACGGTTTGTTGGTGGACATCGCCTTTGTGCAGGCTGTGGTGCTGCGATCACGGTAAGAGGTGTGATGAGAGCATTAAAACCTGAAGATAAAGCAGTAGTCGTTAATGCCACAGGCTGTCTTGAGGTATCTTCCTTCCTATACCCCTATACAGCATGGGAAGACAGTTATATACATAGTGCATTTGAAAATGCGGGAGCTACAGCAGGTGGAGTGGAGGCTGCTTATCGTGTGTTGAAAAAGAAGGGTAAAGTTAATGAAACCTTTAAATTTATAGCTTTTGGAGGGGATGGTGGTACTTATGATATAGGTTTCCAATCTCTTTCCGGTGCCATGGAACGAGGGCATGATATAGTCTATGTATGTTACGATAATGAAGCATACATGAACACCGGAGTCCAAAGATCATCCTCAACTCCAAGGTTTGCGGATGCTACTACAACACCTGCGGGAAGCATAATTCCTGGTAAGCCGCAGAACAAAAAGGATCTTACTGCAATAATGGCAGCTCATGGGATTCCTTATGTTGCCCAGACAACATTCTTGGGTAATTTTAAGGATTTCCACGAAAAGGCAGAAAAGGCCATATATACAGAAGGACCAACGTTTCTCAACGTGATGTCTCCTTGCCCAAGAGGGTGGAGATATGAGACAGAAGACATAGCAGAAATCTGCAAGCTTGCAGTTGATACCTGCGTATGGCCATTGTTCGAAGTAGTAGATGGTGTGTGGAAGCTAAATTATGAGCCGAGGAAAAAGCTTCCTGTAGAAGAATACCTAAAGAAACAGGGAAGGTTCAGGCATATGTTTAATCCTGGCAGTGAATGGATGATAGAAGAAGTCCAGAAGCATGTGGATAAGAAATGGGAAGCACTCCTTAATAAATGCAAATAGATGTCTCTCAATAATCATACCGTCGAGGAGTTTACCTGGCGGTATGATTATTTTTCCCGAACAAATACTTTGCAGAAGTAGAGCCTGACCCTTTTTTTGTATCACATACATTCCAAAATTAATATAATGGTTATTATATTTAAGGAGTGAAAGGACTATGAAAAAAGCTTTCGACCCCAATTGCATCACATTCAGCCAAATGCACATGATATTTAATTCGAGATTATTCCGACGATACCAGGCGGTCTGGACCAGGGTCTATATAACAAGTCGATATGAAGGAATAGGAACCGCAGAAGAGGCTTTTGGACGGCTATATTTGGAAAACGCAGTTTTTGCGGATCAGCTGCAAATTATGTTTGGTCATACTAATGTAAATAAATATGCGCAGTTACTTAATGAATTCTCGATAGGAATACGAGAAATGATCACAACGCAGCTGAGGGGAGACACTGAAGCCATGCAGATGGCAGTAAACAGGCTATATAGAAATACGGAGGAAAGAGCAGCATTTCTTGCATCGATAATTCCTTACATCGACGAAAAGGAGATGCAAAGTATGTTTGCAGAATATCTGCGTCTTACCATAGAAGAAGCTAATTCATTTGCATCTCATAACTATTCAAGAGATATTGAACTCTATGATAAGATTATCCTGCTTAAAGACAGAATAGGTTATGTATTTGCAAAAGCGCTGTATGATTATATTACATCCGGTGGTGAGTGCATTAAGGATTTAAATCCCGGAGAATGTCTGACATACGAGCAGATGAATGCGATATTTTATTTTAGAATGCTGTTTTTTGAGGTAGTTACATGGGTTAGATATCACATGCTCAGTGTTGTCGAGGATATAGGAAATGAAGAGGAAGTCCATGCGCGTCTAAGATTGGTTGCAAAGGCATATGGTGATGCGATGAGAATGATCTTCGGTGAGGAAGCAGGTATTGTTTCGGAACAGGACATAAATTTATTCATCGACTTGTTGGATGGGTTGCTCGTTGCTCAAATGGAGGATAATATTGATCAAATAAATGAAAACTCTAGACTGTTATACCAAGTTGCTCATGATCATGCGCAGCACCTTGCTTCTATTAATCCCGCATGGAAAGAATCCAGATGGGACGCTATACTTTTTGATATGATTCGAAGTATGGTTAGCATGTCAACAACGCTATTGGCAGGGGAGTATGCCCTGCATACGGATATTTTTGCGACGCTGCTGGCAAATGCAGAAGCGGCAAGTGAATATTTTAGTGAGGGAGTTTATCAGTTTATGACAAGCAATGGTGGGCTTGGCATTTAGGATATAGGCAATTGTGGGTCAATTGTAATAAGGCAGAACTTTTTCTTGATTTGGTCATTATAGTATTTACATTACATTTTTCCTGTGCTATGATAGTATGACTAAATATAACTAAATCATTTCTTGGCCAAATCGATTTGTTATGCAAATTGGTATGACTGAAAGATTGGAGAAAAATATGCCTAATAAGCCATTATTTGCAGTAGAATACGCTTATACTAGCTTTACTTCCTACTATTACTACGGAGGTAGAGTTTATTTGGGTTTCACTGCAAAAGGATGCAAAGGCTGATTCTGAGTTAATAAATATCTGAAAAGCAATTCGATTTATTAATCGGCTCGGCAGTGAAATTCACTGTGGAGCTTTTTTATTTGTTTGGGAGGGAAAAAAATGATAGTTGTATTAAAGGATAATCCTAATCAAAAGAAATTAGATAATCTTATTCAATGGCTAAAGAGCTTAAACATTGACATTCACGTATCTGAAGGCAGAAATACTACTATACTTGGATTAATCGGAGACACCTCGGTTGTGGATATCGATTTGATTTCAGCACTTGATATAGTAGAGTCAGTAAAGCGTATAACGGAGCCTTATAAAAACGCTAATCGCAAATTTCATCCTGATGATACTGTTCTGGATATAAGTGGAGTAAAAATAGGAGGAGGGAGTTTTCATTTCATTGCGGGACCCTGCTCTGTAGAATCGATGAAACAGGTATGTTCAATCGCAGAAAGTGTAAAGAGTGCAGGGGCTCATATGCTACGAGGAGGTGCTTTTAAGCCAAGAACTTCTCCTTATGCATTTCAAGGTATGCGTGAAAAGGGCATAGAGATTCTTTTAGAAGCTAAAAAGCTTACAGGACTGCCGATTGTATCAGAAATCATGGATTTTTCACAAATTTCACTTTTTGAAGAAGTTGATATGATCCAGGTGGGTGCTCGAAATATGCAAAATTTCGAACTTTTAAAGGAACTAGGGAAGATCAATAAACCGATATTACTGAAGCGAGGACTTTCCAGCACTCTACAAGAGCTTCTTATGAGTGCAGAATATATCATGGCGGGTGGAAACGAGCAGGTTGTTCTTTGCGAAAGAGGAATCCGTACTTTTGAAACCATCACAAGAAATACACTGGATCTATCTGCGGTACCACTGTTGAAGAGCATGACACATTTACCGGTTATCGTGGATCCTAGTCATGCTACAGGTCTTTCCCACCTGGTAAAACCTATGGCTATGGCTGCAGCGGCTGCAGGTGCTGATGGGTTAATGATCGAAGTGCATAATGATCCTGCAAATGCCCTCTGTGACGGACAGCAGTCTTTGACCCCGGAAGCATTCGCTGATCTTGTAAACAGCGTAAATCATATTCTGCCCCATGCTTACAGGAGTAATCGGTAGCATTTAATACTGAAAGGAAATGAGGAGGGTATCATGAGAATAGGAATAGTTGGACTTGGCCTTATCGGAGGCTCTATTGCTAAGGCGATAAAACAGAATACGGAACATGAGGTATTAGGTACAGATCTTTTAGAATCAGTAATATACAAAGCATTACTGCTGGAAGCTATAGACGGACGTCTGACCGATGAGAGCATCGGCCAGTGTGATATCATGATTCTTTCATTATATCCCTCTGCGACCATTGAGTATGTGAAGGATCATCAAGGAGACTTTAAGAAGGGTGCTTTTGTTATCGACTGCTGCGGAGTGAAAGAAGCTGTATGCTCAGAGATACAGCCTATCGCAGCAAAGCAAGGATTTATCTATGTAGGTGGTCATCCTATGGCTGGAATTGAATTTTCCGGATTTGAGCATTCTCAGGAGAACCTTTTCAGGTATGCATCAATGATTCTGACCCCCCAAACAGATATGAGTATACAGGATATGGATTTATTGAAAAAATTATGGATTTCATTGGGCTTTAATCATGTACAAATATCAACACCTGCAGAGCATGATACGATTATTGCATTTACATCTCAGCTTCCTCATGTGCTCTCCAGTGCATATATAAAAAGCCCTTCTTCCTCAAAGCACAAAGGTTATTCTGCGGGAAGCTATAAAGATTTGAGCAGAGTTGCCAAATTAAATGAATCCATGTGGACAGAGCTTTTTATGCTTAACCGTGATAATCTTGTTAAAGAGATAGATGGTATGGTTGATAGAATTTTACAATATCGTGATGCTATAAAAAATGGAAATGAAGAAAAACTTTGGGCTTTGCTTCATGAAGGAACAGAACAAAAGATTATGATTGATGGCTGATATTTTAACTAAGCATATTATTCAGCTAAAAGGGGATTATAAAGATGAGGTGATTTTATGAAGGATAAAAGCAAAAAGAAAAATAAAAAATTGAGTGAAGAAATCAAAAAGGGCAATATTCCAGGCAAATCTCACGGTAGGAACCTGGGTGACACCTCGAAAGCCGATGGTATAGGTCCATAATATAACGGGTTTAATAACGGGTGTTAATCAACAAGCAAATAAATGACAAGTATCTATTGATAGCATAAGCCTTTTTGACCATTGAAACAAAACACTTAAGGAAAGCCTCGCATTTGCGGGGCTTTTCTCATGTGCGCCCAGCATGGGCCGCAATCTAACTACTCGGATTTTACAACTTTTTTATTAACATACATTGACATTATTGTAAAAACGGTTTGAAAATGATATTATGATATCGTTCATAAGGAGGCAATAATGACAGTACTACTTGTTGATTTTATTAATCAATTGTCATCAAATCCGGCACTTGTCATAATAACAATATTAACCTTAGGCATTATTTTGGTTAATGGATGGACAGATGCACCGAATGCCATCGCTACTTGTGTTTCCACTCGTTCAATGGGACCTCGAGCGGCAATTTTGATGGCAGCGGTTTTTAATTTTTTGGGCGTATTTCTTATGACCTTGGTCAATGCAACCGTTGCCCAGACCATTTATAAGATGGTCGATTTTGGAGGGAATTCGGATGACGCACTTATAGCTCTTTGTGCTGCATTATTTGCAATTGTAATATGGGCTACATCTGCGTGGTGGTTCGGGATTCCTACAAGTGAAAGCCATGCATTGATAGCCGGAATATCAGGAGCTGCCATTGCACTGCAGGGTGGTTTAGCGGGTATAAACGGATCTGAATGGATAAAAGTCATATATGGCCTTATACTCTCTACCGTTATGGGGTTTGGAATGGGGTATTTGGTCGTAAAATCGATAGAGTCAATTTTCAGAGGTTTAGATAGACGAAAGGCTTTCTATATATTTAAGAATGCGCAGGTAGGTGCTGCAGCAGGAATGGCCTTTATGCATGGTGCTCAGGATGGTCAGAAATTTATGGGAGTATTTATGCTCGGAATATTCCTTGCGAAGGGTCAGAGTAATGCTACTGAATTTCAGATTCCTTTATGGATCATGATACTTTGCTCCGGAGTAATGGCTTTGGGGACTTCTATTGGGGGATATCGAATCATAAAATCTGTCGGTATGGATATGGTCAAGCTTGAAAAATATCAAGGTTTTTCTGCAGATTTGGCTGCAGCAGTATGTTTGTTTATTGCGTCGATTTTGGGCTTGCCCGTAAGCACGACTCATACGAAGACAACAGCCATAATGGGTGTTGGAGCTGCCAGAAGGCTTTCCGCAGTCAATTGGGGCATTGTGCGTGAGATGGTAACTGCTTGGGTTTTGACCTTCCCGGGATGCGGAGTGATTGGATTTTTTATGGCATTGATATTCATGAAAATATTCGGCGCAGCGTAATAGTTCCTTTGTAAATACGGGAATTATAATATTTTATTGTTAAGTTAGTGCTTGATTTAATGTAATTATCAAGGTTGAAGGAGAAAACCACAATGGCATTAAAGAAAGATGAAAATTATTTTGATACTTTTGTTAAACTTGTGAACTATTCCTGCCAAGCTGCTTATCTATTAAGTGATATAATGCATAATTATAATCCTGATAAGTTGGAAGAAAGAATGAAGCAGATGCACGATATTGAGCATGCAGGCGATGTTGAGCGGCATATTATGATGAAAAAACTTGCCAGAGAATTCATTACTCCAATTGAAAGAGAAGATATAGTTGCAATGGCAGATGCTATCGACAACGTAACTGACAATATTGAAGATGTTCTTTTGCGTATGTACATGTTCAATATCAGGTCAATACGGGAAGATGCATTGAAAATGGCAACAATTATTGTAAAATGCTGCGAGGCTTTAAAGCAGGCTCTAATCGAATTTCATAATTTCAGAAAATCTCAAACATTGCACGGACTTATCATTGAAATTAATAGATTGGAAGAAGAGGGGGACGAGCTATTCACAAAAGCGGTTCGAAACCTTTACGTCAGCGGCAAAGACCCTCTCGAGGTTTATGGCTGGGGGCGCACGCTGCATTTTATGGAACTTTGCTGTGACGCCTGTGAGGATGTTTCCGATGTAATCGAGAGTGTAATGATGAAGAATTCCTGACGGATACATGGTGTTCTAATATATATTTTCGAATATTGATATCAATAAAATAATAATAAAACGGAGGTGGGCATGCGAATAATTGCAGCAACGCAGAATAAACATAAAATTGAAGAAATCCAAGCGATTACAAGGGAGTTCGATATGGAGGTCATCTCATTAGCGGAAGCATGTATTTCCGGTATTGAAATCGTAGAAAATGGAAAGACCTTTGAAGAGAACTCAGAAAAGAAAGCAAGAGAGATAATGATGCTTTCCGGAGAAATTACTATCGCTGATGATTCCGGATTAATGGTGGATGCGTTGGGTGGAGCTCCAGGCGTTCTTTCAGCCAGATTTGCAGGTGAAGACGGTAATGACGCAAAAAATAATGAGAAACTGCTGAGACTTCTTTCAGGAGTGAAATCAGAAGAACGAACTGCTCGTTTTGTATCGGTGATCACCTTGATGTATCCAAATGGCAAGAAGATAGTTGCAAGAGGTGAGTGTGAAGGTCATATCCTATATCAGGAGAGGGGAAGCAATGGTTTTGGTTATGATCCACTGTTTGTTCCTGTTGGATATGATAAAACGTTTGCAGAGCTTTCCGCAGAAGAAAAAAATAAGATCAGTCATAGAGCTATCGCTTTACAGAATCTTAGGAAGCTGCTTGCGGAGGAAAGAAAACCAAAGAAAAGGGATTGAAAATATTTCAAAAGGGTAGTATTGAAAATATAGAGATTATGGAGGAAAGGATAACTAAGGCAAGTATTATATGAAAAAAAGAAGTTTTCGTAATGTTACGCTAATGGTCATCAAACGAATGTCAGAACCGTATTATCAGGGTGTAGCGGCTGAGTTAGCATTCTTCTTTTTGCTTTCTTTAGTTCCAATTGTAATAATCTTAGGAGAGATGTTGGGTTTATTCTCCATATCGATGGTTTTTGTTCGAAATTTGATTTCTGAATATGTTTCACCTGAGATTTTCGATAGCTTGTCTGAATATTTAACTTATACGCCATCAGGTGTCATAAGTATAGCCTTTCTTATATTTGCGCTGTGGGCTGCCTCTAAGGCTCAGTATTCTATGATGCGAATAACAAATTACTCTTTTACCGGCCATCCATACGGTGGGAGAAGTTATTTCCGAGAAAGGCTTAGAGCAATCAAAACCATTGTGATTACTCTGTTTACTATTTCCTTTGGTTTGTTGGTCCTTGTTTACGGCGAAATCTTAATCAATATTCTAACAGCCTACGTTAATAAGTACATGGATATAGATTTTGTTTTTGACAACGTATGGTTTGTATTGCGCTGGCCAGTTGCAACATTGCTTTTTTTCCTAATGATTAGCTATAACTACTATGTGCTCCCATCGGAACGGATCCCATTTAAAAAAATATTGCCAGGAAGTATAGTGGCATCTGCCGGTATACTGCTGGCAACATCTATATATTCGTATTATGCGTCTGTTTTTGCCAACTACGATCTTCTATATGGAAGTCTAGCGGCTATAGTCGCGTTGCTTTTCTGGTTTTACATTCTTGGGTACATCCTGGTTATAGGAATACAGGTAAATGTTGTTTGGGATGAGCTGAATCCCAATAAATAGATGCCTGTACCCCATTCTGTTAAGGGCATTATCGAATAACACGTGCTGAGATAATACCATTTACACCCAGTGCTTTCTTCAGTTCAGCCTCGTCAACATCAGAATCAACGTCGATGAGCGTATATGCTAAATCTCCCTTACTTCTGTTGTTCAAGTCACTAATATTGATATTCATATCTGCAAGTATTCCTGTGACCTTACCGAGAATTGCAGGAACGTTCTTATTCAAAATAGCTATTCTGCATTTAGACGTAATAATACCCAACGAGCAGTTCGGGAAATTAACTGAGTTTGTAATATTTCCGTTTTCTATATAATCCATCAGTTGATCGACCGCCATTCTAGCGCAGTTTTCCTCGGATTCTTTTGTAGAAGCTCCAAGGTGCGGGATGCAGATTGCATCCTCCATACTGAGCATTTGCTCGGAAGGGAAGTCAGTCACATATTTTCTTACTTTACCAGATTTTAAGGCGTTCATAACATCCTGTTCACTAACAATCTGATCTCTGGAGAAGTTCAGTAAACAAACTCCATCCTTCATCATTTCAAATCTTTTTTCATTGATCATTTCTTTAGTATTTTCCATATAAGGAACATGGATTGTAATATAATCGCAGTGAGGAAGTACCAAATCCAATGATTCATAGACAGCAACCGTACTGGACAATTCGTGTGCTGATTTGATAGACATATAAGGATCGTATCCGAGAACACGCATTCCCAAGCTTTCAGCTGCGTTTGCCACCATGACTCCGATGGAACCCAGACCTATTACTCCGAGAGTCTTTCCTTTGATTTCATGACCAGCAAACTGAGATTTATTTTTTTCAACGGTTTTTGAAACATCTTCCTTGATTGTTTTAGTCCATGCTATTGCATTGGTAACATTTCTTGCTGACATTAATATTCCTGTCAGTACTAGTTCCTTTACAGCATTGGCATTTGCTCCTGGTGTATTGAAAACAACGATTCCCCTTTTTGAACAAAGATCAATTGGGATATTGTTTACACCTGCTCCTGCTCTAGCAATCGCAAGTAGATTGTCAGAAAACTCCATGGAATGCATGTCTTGGCTTCTAACCAGAATTCCATGAGCTTCTTCTGGATTGTCGATAATAGTATACTTATCACTAAAGCGTTCCAATCCTTTTGGCGAAATCTTATTCAATGTTGCAATCTTATACATTTTCTCATCTCCTGATTTATTTATATTACATATAATAATAAAATTGTGTTTACCATACAAAACAAATTATATCACTTTACGATATTTTGGTAAAGTGATATAATTTACGTAATTAATAGAATTTGGAGGAAATAACTATGAGTAAAGCGGAAAGAGTATTTAATTTTTCAGCAGGACCCTCCATGCTTCCGTTAGAGGTAATGGAACTTGCTGCAGAACAGTTAACAAACTATAACGGATGCGGTATGTCTGTTATGGAAATGAGCCATCGTTCCAAAGAGTTTGAGGCAATCATTACCACTGCAGAAAGTAACTTAAGAGAGATCATGAATATTCCTGACAATTATAAAGTGTTATTTTTGCAGGGCGGTGCAACACTTCAATTTTCCATGGTTCCAATTAACCTGCTACGTAATTCAAAAAAAGCGGATTATATTTTGACTGGATCCTGGGCAAAAAAAGCAGCAGCTGAAGCTAAAAAGTTTGGACAGGTTAATATCATTGCTTCTTCGGAGGAAAGAAATTTTACTTATATTCCGGAGGTGAAAAAAGAAGATTTTACCCCGGATGCAGATTATGTTCATATCACGTTTAATAACACTATTTACGGTACAAAGTTTAGATATATACCTGATACAGGAGATATACCTCTAGTATCAGACTTTTCATCCTGCATATTATCCGAAGAATTGGATGTTTCAAAATTTGGATTGATTTATGCAGGTGCACAAAAAAATGTTGGGCCAGCGGGCTTAACCATCGTAATAATTAGGGAGGATTTGATTGGACATGCTCCCGCAAATACTCCGGTATACCTGGATTATAAAACACATGCCAATAACGATTCTCTGTATAATACACCTCCTACCTTTGGTATATATATGGCTGGAGAAGTTTTCAAACATATTAAAAAATTAGGCGGTGTTTCGGCTCTTGAAAAGATGAATAAAGAGAAAGCGATGAAGCTTTACGACTATATTGATGGAAGCAGCCTTTTCAGATGTCCCGTTGAGGCTAAGGACAGATCCATGATGAACGTTGTTTTTGTTACAGGCAATGAAGCTTTTGATAAGAAATTTATTTCAGAATCAAAAGCAGCAGGTCTTCATAATCTTGGTGGTCATCGCTCAATTGGTGGAATGAGGGCAAGTATATATAACGCGATGCCTATGGCTGGCGTGGACGCACTAATCGACTTTATGAAAAAGTTTGAGGCAGAAAATTTATAGAGCAAAATAAAATTAATATAATTGTCACATATATAGATGCTTTTCTTATGGTATTATTAAGGAAGCATCTATATTTATGGATTGTTAATGATTCGGACAGTCTAAAATCCAGGTGAGATTTTGAAAGAAGGAAAATTAAGTATGAAGTATTTAATCTTGATACCTGATGGAGCAGGCGACGAGAAAATTGCAGCGTTGGGGAATAAAACACCATTACAGGCAGCAAAAATAACTCATATGAACCAATTAGCACAAAAAGGTATGGTTGGTTCAGTAAGGACTATACCGCCGGGAATAGAACCGGGTAGCGATGCAGCAAACCTATCGGTTATGGGATATGAACCGGCAACATATCTTACAGGCAGGTCGCCGCTGGAAGCAGTGAGTATGGGTATCGAAATGACTGAAACGGATGTGGCTTTTCGAACAAATTTAGTTACTCTTAGTGGCGAAGGAAATTATGAAGATTTGACTGTAGAGGATCACAGTGCAGGGGATATCACCAGTGAGGAATCTCGAATTTTGATAAAGTATATTGACGAGCAATTTGGCACAGAGCTCATGCATTTTTACCCTGGGGTCAGCTACAGGCATGCATTAATCATCAAGAATGGCGCAACGGATTATGTTCTGACTCCTCCTCATGATATTTTGGGCCAGAAGGTAGGGGAACACTTGCCCAAAGGAGAGGGCTCAGAATTTATTACCAGAATGATGAAGGGAAGCTATAAACTGCTTTCTGATCATCCAGTCAACCTAGAACGTGTAAAAAAAGGATTGAATCCAGCAAATTCCATTTGGATATGGGGACAAGGGAAAAGACCCAGACTGACATCCTTTTATGAAAAATATAAAATTAATGGCTCTGTAATTTCTGCCGTTGACTTAATAAAGGGTATAGGAATATGCGCAGGGTTAGATTCTATTGATGTGGAAGGTGCAACAGGAACTATTCATACAAACTTCAAGGGTAAATCAGAAGCAGCAATAAATGAGTATGTAAAAGGAAAAGACTTTGTCTATCTTCATTTGGAAGCACCGGATGAATGTTCTCACCAAGGAGATTTGGAGGGTAAAATTAGATCACTTGAGTTGATAGACGAACAAGTCCTAAAACCAATTTTAGACTATCTTTATTCTACAGGTGAAGTATTTAAGGTGATGATCTTGCCTGATCATAAAACCCCACTTTCCATCAGAACCCACTCTGCAACACCAGTGCCTTATGTTATATATAGAAGTAATCAAGAAGCGGAATCGGATGCGGGCAGAGGTTTTAACGAAGAGTCAGGGGCAACAGGAAGATTTTTTGAGAATGGTTTTAAACTTGCAGATTTCTTTTTTAATAGATAAGCTTATGGGGATTACTATGTCTCTAATTAATTTACGCGAAATATGACATCATAACAGCCTATAGTCAGCAAGGCTAGAGTTTACTATGGAGAAAATATGAAAAAGACGAAAAAGACAACAACTATTACTTTAATCATATTATTGTTAATTAATTTAATGCCGCTTGTATCTTTTGCAGCATCGGAACCACCTGATATTATAGGTGAAACTGCAATTGTAATAGACGCAAAAACCGGACAAGTTCTTTATAATAAGAATATGCATGATCAAAGGTATCCGGCAAGCACTACAAAGCTTATTACTGCTCTTTTGGCAATTGAAAATCTCGATCTTTCTAAAACGGTTACTATCGATGCAGAGACGCCCTTTACGGAAGGAAGTAGGATATATCTTTTAGAGGGGGAAAATGTCACTGTAGAACAACTTCTCTATGCATTAATGCTGGAATCAGCCAATGATGCGGCAGTAGCACTTGGAAAAGAGATAGCGGGAACCGTCCCGGCATTTGCCGAAATGATGAATCGTAAAGCTATTGAATTGGGAGCTAAGAATACAAATTTTGTTAATCCGAATGGGCTGCATGATGACAACCATCTTAGTACTGCATATGACCTTGCTATGATTGCAAAGGAGGCAATGAAGAACGAGAAGATTAGAGAGCTGGTTACTACTTATCGTTATGTGATTCCTGCAACAAATAAACAGGAAACAAGGTACTTATATAACACAAATCGTTTACTATACGATGAAAAAACCAAAGTATACGTTAACGGCGTGCTGCGAGCAGCTAAATACGAAGGCACTACAGGAATTAAAACGGGATATACCAGCAAGGCGGAAGGATGTCTCATCGCAGGTGCGATTAGAGGGGATACAGAGCTGATTTCTGTGGTACTTAGATCAACAGATGCAGGACGTTTCGCTGATTCGATTGCATTGTTGGATTATGCCTTTGATAATTATAAAAGTGTCAAGGCAATGGATGCTGAGACAATAATCGGTGAGATACGTGTAAAACGTGGCTCCATAAACAGGGTGGAAGTAGTTGCTGCTAATTCAGGCTATGCTACAGTACCGGTAGAAGCATCACCATCGATTGTAAATACAAAGGTCCTTCTGGATAAAGATGTTCGTGCTCCTGTTGAAGCGGGTCAGAAAGTTGGTGTTGTTGAAATCTATGAAGGGGAAACGCTTGTGGGAACAATCGACGCAGTGGTAGCAGATGAGATACCCCAAGGTGGTTTATTATCTATTATTGGACTTTCTGACGATACTGCAAAGGTAATTGAACGAATTTTCGCTTCTATACTAATCTTCATCATACTTCTTTTTGTTGTTTATGTAATTTTAAAAAGAAGACAGATAAGACGAAGGAGACAAAGGCGTTTGGAACGAGCACGCCGATATCAAAATTATGATTTCTATAACCAAAGAAGGTATAACGAATATTGGAGAGGATAAGAATCAAATTATTATAGAACGTTTAACAATAAGGCAGCGTCCATTTGGACGCTGCCTTTTTGTTGTAATTGTAAGTTGACAAGTCGCCTAGTAAGTGTTAACCGAATAGGGTTCGCATTACTCCATAAGCTCCGCGAAATTATACTTCAAGCCACGTGATTTATAATGGGTGTGCAGGAGTTCATGGGATTTATGACCGAGAGGCTCTCCCAGGTATTTTTCATAAAGCTCCATAACGTCTGGGTTCTTGTGGGATTTTCTCAGAGGAAGATCCTCGTCAATCTGGTAAATCGCATCAATACGTTTAGCTTTTACGTCCATAGTAGATTTAATTGGCTGTCCGCCGCCGCCAATACAGCCGCCAGGGCAGGCCATGATTTCGATGAAGGCATAAGGAGATTCTCCTTTTTCTATCTGTTTCAAAAGTTTCTTTGCATTCCCTAGTCCATGAGCGACAGCAACCTTTAATTCCAAACCATCGATATCTACTGTAGATTCTTTTATACCTTCAAGACCTCTGACTTCGGTGAAGTTCAGATTAGGAAGTCCTTTACCTGTAATAACCTCATATGCTGTTCTCAGTGCAGCTTCCATAACGCCTCCAGTAGCTCCGAAGATGGCACCTGCTCCGGTACCTATTCCAAATGGATTGTCAAACTGTCCTTCTTCAAGGTCGACAAAATCTATACCTGCAGATTCTATCATGCGAGCAAGCTCTCGGGTAGTAAGAACGGCATCAACTTCCTGTACTCCATTAGTTTTCATTTCAGGTCTTTGCGCCTCAAATTTCTTTGCAGTGCAAGGCATGATAGATACTGTGTAGATATCCTTAGGATCAATACCAGTGATTTCAGAATAATAGGATTTTGATAGTGCCCCGAACATCTGCTGCGGCGATTTACAAGTTGAAAGATGATCAAGAAGATGATCGTAGCGTCCTTCAATAAAGTTAATCCAGCCAGGTGAGCAAGATGTAATCATAGGCAGTGTTCCGCCTTCTTTTATCCTCTTAATCAGTTCATTTCCTTCTTCGAGTATTGTTAAGTCGGCTGTAAAGTT
>DUPP01000030.1 GCA_012838265.1 Clostridiales bacterium | reverse complement strand
TTCGGTAATTCCTCCTCTGCCTTGCCGTGAATGAATTCTGCATTGACTATACGGTTGATTACAGCATTCCGGTTTGCATCAAGTATTGCACTTTTCACCGATTCAATTCCTATTACCCTCTTTGCATGCATAGCGCTGTAAAGACCGATGGTGCCAACTCCGCAATAAAGATCGAACACAGTCTCTTCCCCTGTTAAGGAGGCATATTCTAAAACCTTATCATATAGCTTCACCATCTGTACTGGATTGACCTGAAAAAATGACATGGGGGATATTTCAAAATTCAGCCCGCCGACTTGTTCTAGTATGGTCTGTTTTCCCGCTATTGTAATAAATTTTTCGCCTATAATCTCTGATGTCTTCTTTTTATTGATATTCAGAACAACACTTTCCAAAGTAAATTCGATTCCGGTATCTGGATCGGGAGAGATTTCATCTATAGCATCGTCCATCATGTAAACAAGCTTCTCCATGTTTGGCAACCCTTTGCCGTTTATCACCAAAACTGCCATGATCTCGCCTGTTCCAAAAGCAGTTTTTACAATCAAATGGCGTATGAGGCCTTTTCCGGTTTTATTATCATAAGCTGAAATGTTGTCAGTTCTCATGTATTCCCGCAGGACTCCCGCCAGCTTTTCTGCTGGTTCCGACTGTATAAGGCATTCGTCACAGTTTATGACCTGGTGGCTTTTAGCCCGATAAAAACCTACTGAAACCGGTCCGCCAGGTCCATCTGTTAGCCCCGCTGCTGCACTTACTATAAACTGCGCCTTATTTCGGTATCTCCAGGGCTTTTCCATGCCAATAATATCATGGACAACCGGGTTTTGAATGCCGCCTATTCGGGTGAGCTTATCTTCCACCATTTTTTTCTTAAGCTTCAGCTGCCCTTTATAATCTAAAGATTGCAGTGAACAACCGCCGCAATCCTTAGCATATCTGCAAGCCGGTTCGATGCGTTGTTTGGATGGCTCGATTATTTCCACTAATCTGCCTAATGCATAATTCTTTTTCAGCTTAATTATTTCTGCTAATACTACATCACCTACAATTGCTCCATCTACAAATACCGCCAATCCCTCGACTCTGCCGATGCCTTGACCTTCCGTACTCATATCTTCAATGGTTAACTTGTAGCTTTGTCCTTTTTCCATTCCTTTTACTCTCTTTCTTACTTATGTAGAATTAAACAGGAAATTGCTATTAATTAATTGCCATAAATTATTTGCTTAAGGTATTTGTTTCAAATAAATATCATAATTCCATGTCATATTTTAATAGCCATAAAAATCCTGTCCCCTTACTACAATAGTTCAAATTCGTTCTTATTATACCTAATATATCCCGCATCTCTCAATTTGCTTAATTCCCGAGACATAGCACTTCTGTCCACGCCGAGAAAATCCGCAAGCTCACTTCTTGAAAATGGGATCTTAAACTTATTTTTCCCAACCCGTTCCGAATAATCATTAAGGTATGTCATCAATTTTTCTTTTGTTGTCTTACATGAAAGAATTCTCATCTTCTCATTCATAAAAATATTTTTTATTGCTATGACACGCATCATATTTTGTATAAGAATTCTATGAAACTCACAAGAAGAAGTACAGGTTCCGACTATTCTAGTGAACGGAATCCATACTATGCGGCAGTCTGAGGTGGCAATGACAGTAACTGGTATTTCTGCATAGCTGGCAGCCACGTAAGCTTCTGCAAACAAATCTGCTTTTTCAAGCTCTGATAATATAGTTCTATTCCCCTCAGCATCATCTCTTGTAATCTGTGCATTTCCTTCAACTAAGACTCCCACAGAATCTACTTTTTTGCCTGCTAAAAGGATTACTTCGTTCTTTTTATATTTTTTTTCCGTTGCGCCAAGACATTTCAGCACAGATTCTATGTCCTGCTGCGAAATACCTTGAAATAATGGAGATTTTATTAAAGTTTTTATATTATTTTTCATAAAGTTTGCCTCCTTGTTGCAAATGCAACGATGCTCATGTTCTAATTCTACTATACTTAAAACAGAAAAGCAAAGATTATTGGAAATTAGATATATGGGAGGAATAAATAAATGATTAGAACTATTATTAATATCGATAAAGAAAAGTGTAATGGTTGTGAGCTATGCGTAAATGCGTGCCATGAGGATGCAATCGCCATGGTAGATGGAAAAGCGGAATTGATAAGAGATGATTATTGTGATGGATTAGGTGATTGTCTTCCAGTCTGCCCTACAGGTGCAATCACTTTTGTAAAAAGAGAAGCAGCCCCTTACGATGAGGCTGCTGTAGCGGAGAATATGAAAAAGAAGCAAGCCGCTGCACAAGTACAGCAGATTCTTGAACAAATGCAGCCAGACCTTGCATGCGGATGCCCAGGAAGTCAATCCAGAGCTATCAAGCGAGAAAGTACAGTTAATAACGTACATTCTCCTGCAAACATGCAGCCGGTAAGCATGGAATCTCAGCTGCAGCAGTGGCCGGTACAAATACAGCTGGTTCCGGTAAATGCACCGTACTTTGATGGCGCAAACCTGTTGATAGCCGCCGATTGTACTGCCTATGCATACGCAAATTTTCATAATGAATTTATAAGAAACAAAATCACACTTATTGGTTGTCCTAAGCTTGACGATGTCGATTATTCAGAAAAGCTTACAGCTATACTTGCTAATAACTATATAAAGAGTGTTACTGTCGTTCGAATGGAAGTACCATGCTGCGGCGGAATTCAGAATGCGACCGTTACAGCATTGAAAAACAGCGGTAAAATGATACCTTGGCAAGTTGTAACCATTTCAACAGATGGAAGAATATTAGAATAGAACAAGCGGTAGGAGGATTTCTTCGCAACAGTTTAAGAGTATCTGTGATTTTAGCTACTGGAATAGATTAAATAGTGAGAAGAAAACATTTGGCTCGCTCTTTATAGATAAACGGGATTATTGTCACAAATTTAAGACGACAATAATCCCGTTTTTACGGCTCTATGTCAAATGTTGTGGTGTAGAGTTCTCAAGTAAAATAAAATAAATAAATTTATTTTAATCCAACGGTGACCCCATCGTTGGATTGTTTTTGAATATTTTAGTTTTCAGTGCATACCAAACTAAGCTGCCTCGTAGCAGCAAAAGGAATTG
>DUPP01000029.1 GCA_012838265.1 Clostridiales bacterium | reverse complement strand
CACAGGAAATGGAGTACGCATTAAAAAGAGTCGAAGGAATCCAAAACAGCAAGGACAAGTATGTAATGTACAAGGATATTAGGCCGATTATTGACTTGAAACATATGATGATATCCAGTGTGGAGCTGTACGGCGACAATGTTGCTTTTCATGTTAAGGATAAAGTCGGGGGACCGTATCGAGGGGTAACTTATAAGGAAACAAAAGCTGATGTGGATGCATTAGGAACGGCATTGATATCTATGGGCTTGAAGGGAAAAGCTATATCCATTATTGGCGAAAACCGATATGAATGGGCAATTTCATATTTGGCAGCAATTTGCGGTGTTGGAGTAGTTGTGCCACTCGATAAAGAGTTAGGTGCTTCCGAGCTGGAACAACTCGTCAAAGAAGCGGATGTTGAATGCATCATTTACTCACAAAAATTTGAAAAGATATTCATGGAAATAAAAGAGCGGGGAGAAACCAGTTTAAAATACCTGATCAATATGGATGCAAATGTCAACGATGAAAAAAGACTTGCCTTGACTGATATCATAGAAACAGGAAAAGCGTTGATTAAAGATGGAAACAGTGAGTTCCTTGATGCTATAATTGACCGTGATTCTATGAGCAGCATAATTTTTACTTCAGGAACAACCGGAATTTCTAAGGGAGTCATGCTTTCTCATGGGAATATAGTAGAGGTTTTAATGGCATCTCCGACTTTGCTTAAAGTGGAACCAAATGATGTGTTCTTCTCAGTGCTTCCAATTCATCATACTTATGAGTGTACTTGTGGTTTTTTGATGCCCCTTTACAGGGGTGCTTCCATTGCATTTTGCGAAGGATTGAAATTTATTGTAAAAAATTTGTCAGAAGCAAGGCCAACTATTTTTTTGGGAGTACCACTATTAATAGAAAGTCTATACAAGAAAATATGGCAGAATGCAAAAAAAACAGGGAAAGCCAAGACCTTGAAAAGGGCAATTGCAATTAACAAAAAAACAAAGAAAATTGGTATAGACCTGGCCCCAACCTTTTTTAAAAAAATTTTAGAGTTATTCGGTGGAAGAATGAAGGTAATTATTTGCGGCGGAGCAGCGATAGATCCAGATGTATTACAGGGAATCCGTTATTTTGGGATCAATGCAGTTCAGGGATACGGTCTTACGGAATGCGCACCAATTTGTGCATTGAATCCTGATAAGTATCCTAAGAATTCTTCAGCTGGCTATCCTCCACCAGGGTTTGAAGTTAAGATCCATAACCCGGATCCTGAAACGGGAATAGGAGAAATCTGTACTAAAGGCGGTAATGTCATGCTTGGATACTACAAAGAACCTGAAGCTACAGCAATGGTATTAAGGGATGGATGGTTTCACACCGGGGATCTGGGGTATTTAGACGAAGAAAATTTTGTATATATAACAGGAAGAATTAAAAATGTTATAATTACAAAAAATGGTAAAAACGTATACCCAGAAGAAATTGAAGCTTATCTTGAAAAAATCCCATATGTGGAGGAAAGCTTGGTATGGGGGAAAGATAGTGAGGAGACAGGAGAAACATTGATATTTGCAAGCATTCGTGCGGATTATGAGGAAGTACAGGGGGTTCTTGGAGACAACTATACAGATGAAGATGTAGCCGCTTTTATATGGAAGGAAATCGATAATTTGAATATGCAGCTTCCTTTCTTCAAACGCATAAAGAAAATTGATATTCGAAAGGAAGAATTTGACAAGACTACTGCAAAAAAAATAAAACGATTTGTGGAATCTAATAAGGGAGCCGGGCAATAGTCTCCAACATCAATTTATATAATAGCTAATCTTAGGAGAACTAAACATAATGGAAAAAGGCAATACAAGAAACAGGTACCCCTTAATCGAATTGAATCTGGAAAAACTTCGAAACAACATTAGTCAAATTGTTTCACGCTGCAATGATGCGGGAGTCAGTATTACCGGGGTAGTAAAAGGATTTACCGGAATTCCAGAGGGTGTAAAGGTATTTGCTGAAGCCGGATGTGATTATATCGCATCCTCCAGGCTGGAGCAAATACAAGGAGCAATAGATTATGGAATCAAAGCTAACTATATGCTGATACGAGTCCCGATGCTCAGTGAGATCGAAGATGTTATCAGATTGACGGATATCAGCCTTAATAGTGAAGTTGAAGTGCTAAAAGCCTTAAATAAGGAGGCTCTGAAGCAAGGAAAAACTCACAAAGTGATTCTTATGGTGGATTTAGGAGATCTCCGCGAAGGCTTTTGGGAAAAAAAAGAGCTTATCGATGCAGCAATAATGGTAGAAAATAAGCTGGATTCTTTGCATCTTGCAGGTATTGGAACTAATTTAGGATGTTATGGCGCTATTAAAGCGACCCCTGAAAAAATGAAAAGTTTGATTGAATGTGCTGAAATGATAGAAAGGGCGATTGGACGGAAACTAGAAATCATTTCAGGCGGAGCGACGACTTCTCTACCGATGATTCTTAATGGGACAATGCCATCCAGGATAAACAACCTGCGAGTAGGGGAAGGAATAATTCTGGCAAGGGATCTTAGGGATCTATATGGTCTGGATATGAGCTATATGTTTCAGGATATCTTTACATTAAAAGCTGAGATCATTGAAGTCAAAAATAAGCCTAGCTATCCAGTGGGAGAGTTTGCATTTGATGCTTTTAGAAATACTGGCGTTTATGAAGATTTGGGGATTCGCAAAAAAGCCATTCTAGGTATTGGTAAAGTGGATATAGCGTATCCGGATATGCTCTGCCCGCGAGATGAAGGTGTTAGAATTCTAGGTGCCAGTAGTGACCATATGATTATGGATATTGAAGAAGCAGTCAGAGATTTTAAAGTGGGAGATATCATAGAATTTGATCTTTGTTATGCTACTATCGTATTTGCAACAAACTCCCCCAATGTAAGAATCTTGTGTAAATAAACAATTGTTTGCTGCTGATTTAAACTTAAGAACTTGATATAGCTTAAGAAATTAATTATTATAAATACATAAAGAAATCAAAAAACTATATAGCATATATCTATATAGTTTTTTGATGGTTTTTACAATTTTATCCAGTGTTCGATTTTTTTCAATTTTCCATATTGTTATTGTAGTTGGTACATACCGTGACTGTTCATATACTGAAACAGTTGTTCTCCATGATTTTGTTCTTCTTGCTGAATATGCTGAAGAGCTTGTCTAATATTTGGCTTGGTGCATTCAAAAATGCTGGTATCATAAGCACTAGATACATGTTTCTCTGTTGAGAGCAAGTCTTGAAGCAGGTATTTGTCAGAACTATTGTTATTAACCTGTTGTGCTTGACTGAGGTTTATCTGACCTGTAGGTTGTTTGCCCTGTCCGGTCTGCGCACCGGTCTGCCCGCCAGTCTGTCCACCTTGACCTTGTCCGACGTTAGGTTGATTTCCTTGTAAAATTTGGTTAATGGTATCAAAATGTTTTTGCTCTGCACCGGCAATTTGATTAAACATTTGCTGTAGAGCGGGATCCTTTGCTTGTTGTGCATAACTTTGGTATTTCAAAATACAAAGTTCTTCTTCTGATCTCATATCCTCTAACAGCATTCTCTCTTTTTGAGTTAATTGTACTTGCAAAATTGTCACCTCCATTCTTGAATAGTTTGCGATAAAAAATGAAAAAATATACGATGTATTCAAAAAAACAAAAGAGTCTTCAGGCCTCCTGTTCTGTATTTTTAAGGCATAAAGGCAAAGTAAGATCTTTTCAACTTTGCTAAGTAGTATTTACTTTTATAATGAAATTGATATAATTAAAAGAGTTGTCCCTATATTTCTGTTGAGCTGAAAGGATCTTCTATGCTGCCGAATACAAAATTGCAGAAATATTCTAATACTTGAAGGAAAAGGATATGAAAAAGGTTTCTTTAGCACTGGTAGCGTTGTTAATATTGTCAGCACTAATGGCAGGATGTAGTGGTGGGGATGTAATAACAGATGAGGAAGCATTGCCTAAAGAAATTAGGATTGGAGTATTCGAACCGTTTACTGGAGCGAATGCATCTGGCGGAGAACTGGAAAAGCAAGGCATTGACCTTGCGTATGAGCTTTATCCTACTGTGACCATTAAGGGAACAGAAATTCCTGTTATCTTGCATTATGTCGACAACAAGTCTGACAAGATAGAATCTGCTAACGCAGCGAGAGAACTTGTAGAAGATTTTGGTGCTCATATAGTGCTAGGTAGTTGGGGGGGTTCTAATGCTATAGCTGCAGGACCGGTTTTTTTAGAAGCTAAAGTTCCTGCAATAGGTACTTCTTGTACAAGCCCCTTAGTTACTATTGGAAATGACTACTATTTCAGGGTATGTTTTATAGATTCTTTTCAGGGTAAAGTAATGGCTAACTATGCGTTTAATGAAGGTTTTAGGAAGATTGCCATTATACAGGAAGATACCAGCAATTATTCTGTGGCTTTAGCAAATTATTTTTCAGAAGCCATGGTAGACTTGACCGGAGATGAGGATTGCATAGTAAGTGTTGGTAATTACAACACAGGTGATAATGACTTCCGCATTCAGCTTACTGCAATCAAAAATTCAGAAGCGGAAGCAATATTTGCACCTGGAAATTATACAGAATCTGCACTGATTATGAAACAAGCACGTGAGCTTGGAATCATGATTCCATTTTTAGGAGGAGATACTTGGGAAACTCCTGATGTAATAGAAATAGCAGGAAAAGCTGCAGAAGGTGCCGTATACTCCACTTCCTATGATGCGGCTGCCCCATTAACCGGCAGAACCAAAGAATTCCTAGATGCGTATGCTGTTAAATTTGGCAAAGATACTCAGGCTGCCAGTGTAACGGCATTAGGGTTTGATTCATACTTGCTGGCAGTGGAGACTATTGAAAAATCTGGGACAATAGATGGACCTACACTAAGAGATACGCTTGCACAGACAATGGGTTTTGAAGGAGCAACTGGCTATATTACACTAGATGAAAACGGCGATGCGATAAAGCCAGCTGTTATTAAGATTATTCAAGACGGGAAATTTGTTTATAAGTCTTTTGTAAAACCATTTTAAACCCACAGGAGAAAACCAATACAGATGAAATACAAAATTTTGATTACAAATATTTTATTAATATTGATCATAACAACCCTGCTTTCGGGATGTACCACTTTTAACAATTTTCAAGAGACATTTTTTGATACAGATGCAGAGGAAAATGAACGGATACGAATAGGAGTTTTTGAGCCTTTGTCAGGCAGTGAAAAGGAGAATGGAGAATTGGAGCTGCGAGGAATTGAACTCGCACATGAATTGTTTCCAAAGGTACTTGGCAAAGATGTTGAGCTGGTATATGCAGATAATAAATCCGATGTAGATGTAGCCGCAACTGTTGCAGAGGATCTAGTGGAAAAGAAAGTATCAGTTGTACTCGGTAGTTATGGAAGTTTTCTTTCTATTGTGGGCGGCGAGTATTTTACTGAAGCAAAAATTCCGGCTATTGCAATAACCTCTTCAAATCCTCTGGTGACCAGCAGCAGCGAATATTATTTCAGAACCTGCTTTGTAGAATCATTCCAGGGAATAGCTTTGGCAAAATATGCTTTTGAACAGATGGGGGCAAGCACTGCAGCAATATTAAGAGACCAAAATGATGATTATGCTGCCGCCATATCACAGACATTTACAGATAAATTTATACAACTTACTGGCAATGAGGACTCTATTGCAAAGGTTATCGAATATGATTCAAATCAAAAGGATTTTAGGAGTCACCTTAAATCTTTAAATAATTTAGGTGTTAACACTATATTACTGACCGGTAAAAATGCTGATTCCATAAAAATAATGGAGCAGGCGAAAGAATTAGGGCTGCAATTTTTGTTTCTTGGAACAGATAAATGGGGGACTGAAGAGTTTTTGCAAGCAGGGGGTTCTGCAATTGAAGGTGCAGTTTTTCCAACAATATTTAACCCGGAAGCAGCAGCAACTTACAATACGAACGTAACGGACGCATTTTTAAAGGCATACAGGGAAAAATACGGAAAAGAGCAGCCACCTTCTGCAGTAGCGCTGGGGTTTGACGCTTATTTATTAGCTATTAATGCCATAGAAAAAGCAGGAACCGCAGTTAACGGGGAAGCAATCAAAGATGAACTGGCTGCTACGAAAAATTTCTCCGGAGTATCAGGGGACATCAGCTTTGATGAAAACGGTGACCCAATTAAATCTGTCGCAATACAAACCATTACAAATGGTAAATTTGTTCATATATACACAGCAGAGCCTACATGGCAATAAGGAGGAGAATATGGAACAGAATATTAAAGAAGCAATTGAAAACATAAGACCATTTCTGCAAAGAGACGGTGGAGATTTGGAGTTTGTGGAATACACTGCTGATAAAATCGTAAGAGTAAGATTGCAAGGTACATGCCATGGTTGCCCAGGAGCACAGATGACGCTAAAAGGTGTGGTAGAAAGAATTTTAAAGGAGCAGTATCCGGAAATCGCTGGAGTTGAATCTGTATAAAATGTATAAGAATAAAATTATTATACTAACAGCACTAGTAGTTGTGGTGGGATTATTGATAATACTCCCACCATTTTTACCTGGGGAAAATGAATCCGGTCAGGTGACGGCTCCCACATTGGACGAACCGGAGAAAGCAGTATTATTGGAAATATGCTCCGTAGGAGATATTATGGTGCACAAACCACAGATACAAGCTCAATATGACAGTGATTCAAAAACTTATAACTTCGACAACAATTTTGAATACATAAAAGAATACATTAAGCAGTCTGATTTGGCTCTATGTAATCTAGAAACCACGTTTGCGGGCGGAAAGTATACAGGATATCCTGTTTTCAATGCACCTGAAAGCTTAGCTACTGCTTTGAAAAAGGCTGGGTTTGATGTAGCTATAACAGCAAATAACCATATCATGGATAAAGGCCTTTCCGGTATGAAGAGAACTCTTGAGATTGTTAGAGGAGAGGGAATGTATACCGTAGGGACGCATCTTGATGGAGAAAAAGAATATATAATCTTAGATGTAAAGGGTGTTAAAATAGGTGTTATAGCATATTTTTACGAAACTTCTACCATTGACGGCACCATACCGACCATAAATGGAAACGTGATTTCCAAAGAAGCGTGGCCTTTACTATGCACTTTTAATTATTATACTTTGGAAGATGATTTATTAAAGATTGAACAAAGTATAAAAGATGCCAGAACAGACGGAGCAGAGATCGTGATTTGTTATTTTCATTGGGGGGAGGAGTACCAGCGATCTCCTAATGAATACCAACAATATATCGCACATAACACCGCAGCGTATGGTGCAGATATAATTTTTGCATCACACCCTCATGTACTTCAGGGTATAGAGATAATAACACATGAGGAAAGAAAGGTGCCTGTATTCTACTCTATGGGAAATTTCATATCTAATCAGAGGACAGAGACTCTTAACAATCGTTATACTGAGCAGGGGATGATTGCTAATGTTAAGTTGGAATTTATGAAAAGTACCGGCCAAATCCTTTCAGTTGAAACTTCAGTTATCCCTACTTGGGTAGATAAATATAAAAAGAATGGAAAAGACATATATACAATAATTCCACTGTATGGTGACTTTTCGAAAAACCCCTCACTGGTTGAGTCAGGGCACTACCCCCGTGCCGAGCAGGCACTTGCAGATATCAAGGCTTTATTAGGTGAAGAGTATATTAAAGCTGAGAAATGAGAATGATAGGTAATAGGAGGTAGGTTCGTTGGAGAAGAGATATTTACAGCTTATTGATGAATATCGCGAAGAAATGATTAAAATGTTGCAGGAGCTGATTGCTATAAAAAGCGTAGCCGATGATCCTGTTGAAAATGCTCCCTTTGGCAGAGGGGTGCAAGATGCCTTTGAGTATATGCTGAAAAAAGCAGCGGATGAGGGATTTGATACAGAAAACATCGATAATTATGGTGGGCACATTGAATTTGGTGGATATACCTTTGATGAAGAGGGAAAAGTCATTGGAACTAGCGAAGAAATCATGGGGATTCTTGTACATCTTGATGTAGTACCTGAAGGCAAGGACTGGGACCATGATCCATATGGGGGAGAGCTGATAGAGGACAGGATTTATGGTCGTGGAGCCATTGACGATAAAGGACCGACAGTAGCCGCCTTCTATGCAATGAAAGCTTTAAAGGATGCCGGAATAGTACCTGAAAAGAAGGTAAGACTGATTCTAGGTCTTGATGAGGAAACCGGGTGGAAAGGGATGGATTATTATCTAAAACATAGTAGACAGCCGAATTTCGGCTTCACTCCTGATGGAGAGTTCCCTGCGATACATGGTGAAATGGGCATTCTGATTTTTGATTTGGTTAAAAAAATTGGTAAATCATCAACAGATTTAAAAGGTATTGATTTAAGATCGATGACAGGCGGGAATGCAGCTAATATGGTGCCTGATCATGCGAGGGCGGTAATAAGTGCTGATTCCTATGACGATATTAAGCATAAGCTTATAGAATTTAAAAACAGCACTGGTTATCAGATCAATTCCAAAGGATTTGGAAAAAACCTTGAAATTACAACGTTAGGTATTTCTTCTCATGGCGCCAGACCAGGAAGTGGTCTGAATGCCATTTCGATATTGATGAAATTTCTCGGAAAAATCAATTTTAAGAATGAAGATATAAATGAGTTTATCGATTTTTACAATGGCCATATAGGATTCGAGCTTTGCGGTGATTCACTGGGCTGTGGATTAGAAGACGAGCCTTCAGGAAAATTGATATTAAATGTCGGAATGGTAAAAATTGATGAAGGTTCGGCCAGCTTAACCATAAATATTCGATATCCGGTAACGATGAGTGAAGAGCGGGTATACGATTCCATTTTACCTGTGATTAATAAATACAATATGGGAATTGTTAAAAAAAGTCACCAACCCCCAATTTACAAACCGAAGGATGATGCGATGATATGCACCTTGATGGATATTTACAAAAGGCTTTCGGGGGATGTTGATTGTGAGCCAATTGTAATCGGCGGAGGGACTTATGCAAGAGCAGTACCAAATACTATTGCTTACGGTGCGAACTTTCCGGGAGATCCAGAGCTTGCTCATCAAAAGAATGAATATATCACAGT
>DUPP01000028.1 GCA_012838265.1 Clostridiales bacterium | reverse complement strand
TATCACCCTTCTTGAATTTAAACAGCAGCGGTCCCATCCCAAGAGAAAATTCATTTACTTTTATACCAACTGCTTTTGCAGTTACAAAATGACCAAATTCATGCACAAATATGAGCAGACAAAAAATTAAGATTGCATACACAATCATCATAATTTCAATTCCCCCCTGATTTTACAATCGATCTCAAATATCTCTTCAAATTCTAAATTATATCTTGGATTGTGTTTCTGCATTACTTTATTTATAGTATTCTGAATATCTAAAAAACTTATCCGTTTTTCTAAAAACTGCTGAACCAGTACCTCATTTGCTGTATTTAAAACTACGGGATAACTTCCACCCTTTTCAATTGCTTCATAAGCCAAGGCAAGGCATTTAAAAGTTTCCAAATCTGGACTTTCAAAAGTGAGTAGCCCTGTCTTTATAAAATCTACCCCGTTTGACAGATTAGATATTCTTTCCGGATAGCCTAATGCATAGCTTATAGGAATCCTCATGTCCGGGAGTCCCAGTTGAGCAATAATAGAATGATCTGTATATTCTACCATGGAATGAATGATGCTCTGAGGATGTACAACAACCTCAATTGACTTCGGTGGCATGTTAAAAAGCCACCTTGCCTCAATAACCTCGAGACCCTTATTCATCATTGTTGCAGAATCTATTGTTATTTTTTCACCCATGTTCCAATTAGGATGCTTCAAAGCCTGGTCTCTTGTCACGTGTTTAAGTTGATTGAGCGTATATCCTCTAAATGGACCTCCGGAAGCGGTCAGAATAATGCGATTAATATCCTTCTGTTTATTTCCCTGAAGTGCCTGGAATATAGCACTGTGCTCGCTGTCTACAGGAAGAAGTCGGACTTGTTGGTCCTTTACAGCACTCATAATAAGTTCTCCTCCTGCAACCAGTGTCTCCTTATTAGCAAGTGCAATATCCTTTCCTGCTTTAATTGCATAATATGTAGGAGCCAGCCCCAGCATACCCACTAAAGAATTCAAAACCATATGGCAGTCTGTTTTTGTCGCAGCAGTGATCATACCTTCCATCCCGTACAAAAACTCTGTATTCGGATATCTTTTTCCCATCTCAACTGCGTCTTTTTCATTCATGACAACAGCTAGTGAAGGCTTGTAACGCTCAATCTGCTTTCCAAGCAATTCAATGTTGGTCCCGCAGGTCAGTACTGTTGCTGTGAAACGATCAGGGTTTTGTTCTATAACTTCCAATGCCTGGGTTCCAATGGAACCAGTTGAACCTAATATAGCTATTTTCTTCATTGCGACTCCTTTATTATTTTGGGGAAGCGATGCACTTCTGATAGAATAAAGCCATTTTAAAAAGAACTGTATAATATCTTATTATGCAATTACGAATATAATATAATAATATACCATTGGTGCAGTAAACAACACGCTGTCAAAACGATCAAGTATACCTCCATGCCCTGGTATCAAATTTCCGTAATCTTTTATACCCATTTTACGCTTAAATATTGATGCTGTCAGATCACCAATTTGAGATATTATACCTCCAAGAATCCCCAGAATGATACAATGTATCAAAAGCCTTGGAATTACAAAGTAACCAAATATCGAACAAAATATAACGCTGCCAAGGATACCTCCAATCGATCCTTCGATAGTTTTTTTAGGACTAATTTTTGGGGCAAGCTTGTTTTTTCCAAGAGCATATCCGGTAAAATATGCCATAATATCCGTACCAAAAGCTGTAATGAATATCAGCCAAACCATAATTCCATATTCTCCAGTCTGTTCAACTAAGGATACATGGAACGAAAAAAATATGACATAAAAGACACCAGTTAAAGTTGCCATGGCGTCTGTCAATTCCCTATGTTCAATATTAAATAAAAAAAGAAAGCTCATGACAATAACTGTCATTATCCACATCATATAGAATAGGGGTTCCGAAGGAACAAAAAGATTGATGGCATAAAGACTAAGAATACTCAAGTTGGCAACCATTTTAGAAGGTGAAACATTTATATTTTCAAATCCTTTATAAAATTCTCTTATACCCATAAGGCCTATTGCAAAACAAGCAACAAGAAGGAGCCTGCCTCCGATAAAAACAATTGCTAAGAGGGGCAGCATTATGATTGCAGATAAGATCCGTGTTTTCATTTAGTTTCACCTTCCCCCAAATCGCCTTTTTCTATGTTGAAATATCTCGATTGCATTTTCAAAATCTTTCCTGGTAAAATCAGGCCATAACACATCAGTGAATACAAATTCACTATAAGCGCTCTGCCACAAAAGGTAATTACTTAGACGCATTTCACCACTGGTTCGAATAAGCAGATCCGGATCAGGAATTCCAGAAGTATAAAGATTATCAGCAATATCTCTTTCTGTAATTTCATCCGCTTTCAAGATTCCTTCTTCGACCTTCATAGCAATTTTTTTAACTGCTCTAAGGATTTCATTCCGGCCCCCGTAATTTAAGGCGATATTAAACTGCAGTCCTGTATTGCCTTTGGTAGTCTCCAAAGTACGTTCCAAGCTTTTTACAGCTTCTTTCGGAAGTTTGTCATAATTACCCAGTATTCTAACTTTAACATTATTTTGATGAAGTTCATCAAGTTCTTTTTCAACGTAAATAACCAGAAGCTTAAAAATGCCACTAATTTCTTCCGACGAACGTCTCCAGTTTTCAGTAGAAAAAGCATACACCGTCAGATGCTTTACACCTATTGCTGATGCTGCTTTTACTATTCCCTTCATTGCAATCATTCCTGCATTGTGTCCAGCTATCCTTGGTAAATTTCTATTCTCTGCCCATCTTCCATTTCCATCCATTATAATAGCAACATGTTCTGGTATTTTTTCTAAATCAATCATATTCTGCACACCGTTAAAACCGCTCTTTTTGAGGCAGATGTAAGCTTCTCAGTGTATTCTGATTTATTTGGGTTTCCGATATCCTGTATCTGCATTCTTATTACTCTCAGCTCCCCTTCTGCCAATTCTCGTTTGGGCGGTTTAGTTTCAACTACAATAAAATCTAACCCTTCTGCTTCCAGAAGGGCTGCTGCATTTTGAAGCTCTATTCCTAAAATGTCAGGGAAAATTTTCAAAGGCTAAACCTCCATGATTTCCTTTTCTTTTTCCGCAATAATTAAATCAATTTCTTTAATTGCTTTATCTATCATTTTCTGTACTTCATCTAAAGATTGTTTTAAATCATCTTCAGTTATTTCGCCTGCTTTTTCCTGCTTTTTAAGTGTATCATTGGCATCTCTTCTCTCGTTTCTAATAGCAATCTTGGCTTCTTCTCCATATTTTTTGATTACTTTGATCAGTTCCTTTCTTCTTTCTTCCGTAACGGCTGGAATTACAAGTCGAATAGATTTGCCGTCATTGGAAGGATTAATTCCTAAGTTTGCCATATTGATTGCCTTTTCTATATCATTAACAGACTTTGGATCAAAAGGTGAAATTAATAGACTCCTCGGATCAGGTACCGATATGTTTGATATGTTTTTCAACGGAGTCGGGGTTCCATAGTAATCCACCATTATCCTATCCAATAATGCTGGATTTGCTCTTCCCGCTCTTACAGTATTTAGTTCTTCCTTTAAAAACGATATGCTCTTCTTCATCTTTTCAGTTAGAATTTGCTGAACATCAGTACTCATAATTTTTTCCTCCGTTATTAATAATATTAATATTATCCCTCACTATTTAATAATCGTGCCTATCTTTTCGCCGCAGACAGCTTTTATTACATTATCAGGTTCTGACAGTCCAAATACGTGTATAGGAATATTATTATCCATGCATAAAGATGCCGCAGTAGAATCCATTACCTTAAGAGATTTTTCCAACAGATCCATGTGAGTCAGCTCTTCATAGCGTATTGCATTGGAATTGCTTTCAGGGTCATCTGAATAAACAGCATCGACCTTTTTTGCCAGCAGTATTATATCGGCTTCAATTTCAGCTGCCCTCAGTGCTGCTGTAGTATCAGTCGAGAAGAAAGGATTCCCTGTTCCAGCTGCAAAAATGACTACGATATTTTTTGAAAGATGTGACATTGCCCGTCTTCTTATGTAGGGTTCTGCAACCTCCTTCATCTCTATTGCACTTTGTACCCGAGTTGGAATATTGATTGCTTCAAAGGCATCTTGAAGGGCAAGAGCATTTATTACTGTAGCTATCATTCCCATATAATCTGCTGTTGCACGGTCCATACTATTGCTGGTTCTTCCTCTCCAGAAATTTCCGCCGCCAACTACAACTGCCACTTGAACATTCATTTCCGTCAGCGTTTTTACTTGCTTAGCAATCATGCTTAGCATTTCTTCATTTAAGCCAAACTTTGATTTTCCAGCAAGGGCTTCTCCGCTAATTTTTAAAATGACTCTCATATATTTTGGCTCCATACCGGCATCCTTTCAATACTATTATTGGACTATTATGGGTTTATATTCTGAAATAAAACATTAAAAATGCTCTATTTGAAATAAAGGACACTAACCCTTAGTGTCCTTTATTATAGCATATTATGGTTAGATGTTCATCTGTTTTGCTACTTCTTCGGCAAAATTTTCTTCTTTCTTTTCTATTCCTTCGCCTACTTCGTATCGCAGCATTTCCTTAACCTTGATAGGTTTTCCTAATTCAGCCGCAAAATTATCGATATATTGGCAAACGTTAATATCTCCATCCTTCACGAACTTTTGCTCTACAAGGCATGTTTCCTTTAATTCCTTTTTAAGCCTTCCTGCAACCATTTTTTCGACAATATTCTCCGGCTTGCCTTCATTCAGTGCCTGCTGAACTAATATCCTCTTTTCGTTTTCAATATATTCTGGATCTATTGATGATTCATCGATGAACCTTGGATTCATAGAAGCAATCTGCATCGCAACGTCCTTACCCATTACTTGTATCTCTTCTGCAGTGGCTTCTGTTTCAAACCCAACGATAACTCCAATCTTTCCGTTTCCGTGAATATATCCAGTGTAGACGTGACCAGGATTCTCAAATCGTGCAAATCTCCTGACATTCATATTCTCACCGATTTTTGCTATCAAGCCATTTAAGGCATCCCGAACTGTTCCTTCATCTTTATATGGTAAAGCCATAAAGTCTTCCAAATCATTTACTGCAGATGAGAGAGCTAAATCTGCTAAATTTGCAACGAAATTTATGAATTCTTCGTTTTTTGCTACAAAGTCAGTTTCAGAATTTACTTCTACTGCAGCAGCTTTTTTACCATCAGCTGAAAATGCAAGTCTAACTAAACCTTGTGCAGCAATTCTTCCAGATTTTTTCGCTGCCTGCGCAAGACCTTTTTCTCTTAACAGCTCAATCGCCTTTTCAATATTTCCACTTGTTTCAACAAGAGCTTTTTTACAATCCATCATCCCTGCGCCTGTTCTTTCACGCAGTTCTTTTACCATACTAGCTGTTACTCCCATTTTTGTATATCCTCCTATATTTCATTCTACCAATATCATGCTGTAATTTAAGCGGGATTATTCTGCAACTGATTCCTGCACCGCTTCATCTTGCGCCTCAACTTCTTCTGGTTCGTCATAGCTTTCGCCCTGATTAGCTTCAATGATTGCATCAGCCATTTTTCCTGTTATCAGTTTAATTGCTCTTATCGCATCATCATTAGCAGGTATAATATAGTCAACATCATCAGGATCACAGTTTGTGTCGACAATACCAACGATTGGAATTCCCAATATCCTAGCTTCTTTAATCGCTATTCTTTCCTTCTTTGGATCAACAATAAATACTGCACCTGGCATACCCTTCATGTCTTTTATTCCACCCAGGTATTTTTCTAGTTTTTCCAGCTCAGCTTTTAGTTTAATAACTTCTTTCTTGGTTAATGCTTCAAATGTTCCGTCTGTTTCCATTGCCTTTATATCATTAAGCCTCTTAATTCGGCTGCTGATAGTCTTGTAATTTGTTAGCATTCCTCCAAGCCATCTCTCATTAACATAATACATACCGCATCTTTTGGCTTCATCTGCAATAGCTGCTTGAGCCTGCTTCTTTGTTCCAACAAACAGAACAGGTTTTCCTGATGTCGCAACTTCCTTCATGAACGTATACGCTTCATCAATCTTTTTTACTGTTTTCTGCAGGTCTATAATATAGATACCATTTCTTTCCGTAAAAATATATGGAGCCATTTTAGGGTTCCATCTTCTTGTTTGGTGACCGAAATGCACACCTGCTTCCAATAACTGTTTCATTGTAATTACTGCCATTAATTTTTACCTCCTGGTTTTCTTCCTCCACCATACCTTCCATAAGAATGACCATTTGCAGGCACCCATTCCTCTGTAGTATGGTGTGTGAATTTGAAATAACATATGAGATATCTCTATCTGAGAAACATCCTTGAATAATATACACTATTAAGATTGAAAAATCAAGAAAAAACTATTCTTCCTCATCCATTATAATTATTTTTTATTCCTCATGTATATTTTATCTTTTTTGTTGATATATACCCCTTGCATATATATATAATAAATATCTTCATTTTATTTATTATACCCTGCTTTTACAATAGAAGAAAAATTCCGCCTAGGCTTATAAACCTAGGCAGCAGGAAAGGTTATTTTGTATTTTGTTCCAGGTACTTTCGATAGTAGCTTCTGGTATACTGATACTTATTCTTGCCTATTCTAAGAGTTCTTCCACCATAAAAATAGAATACGCCATCTTCCATACTCACAATCTTTTCCAGATTAACTACACAGCTTTTATGGCAACGATAAAAATTACTATTCAATAAGCCCATCACATCATCTAATTTGCCATATTTTCTATAAATTCGGCTTTCGGTATAGATGTTTATTATTCGTAATTCAGTCTCAATATACAAAATGTCTTTTAAATAAACTCTAGTTGTTTCCTTTCTTGTAATAACTGGAATGTAATCCTGTTTCATTCCTCCACCTCCTCTATATAGTAGGGGGAGAAATTTTAGAAAATGTTGCATAATATTAAAATTTTTAATAAAATAAACCCCGTCATACTAGGAGATCCTTTTAGACGAGGTCTTTCTCTGTAATACTTTTTATTGGCTCTATAATAAATGTTGTGGTGTTTAGAAAAT
>DUPP01000027.1 GCA_012838265.1 Clostridiales bacterium | reverse complement strand
TTGCTGAATATGACTATATAGATGCTGATGGTAAATGGATTGTTCCTGGCTTGATTGATCTCCATGTACACTTAAGGGAACCAGGCTTTGAATATAAGGAGGACATTGAGAGTGGGTGTGCAGCAGCTGCAAGGGGAGGCTTTACTACAATTTGCTGCATGCCAAACACAAACCCCGTCATTGATTCGCCGGAAATTGTCAGAATGATAGATAAAAAAGCCAGAAGCGGAAATGGGGTACAGGTACTGTGTATTAGTGCAATTACAAAAAACCAGGAAGGAAAAGAGCTTGCTGATTATAAAGAAATGCTATCGCTTCAAACGATTTCAGCAGAAATGATGGGCGGAGGAATTTGCGGAATAAGTGAAGACGGTAAGACGGTAAAAGATGAAGTAGTTATGTTGGCTGCAATGCAGAAGGCAAAAGCACTGGGATTGACTGTATATTCCCATGCTGAGCCTGAGGCTGCCATTGTGGAGAGGGATATCAGGCTTGCAAATCAAACTGGATGCAGGCTGCATTTCTGTCATATAAGTCAAAAGAGAAGTATAGAGATCATTCGTGAGGCAAAAAAAAATGGAACAAATGTTACCGCGGAGACCGCACCCCATTACTTTACCCTTGACAGCAGCCAAGTCAATGGGGACACTAATAAAAAAATGAATCCCCCTCTCAGGAATAAAGAGGATGTTGAAGCGGTAATCGAAGGATTGAAGGATAGCACATTGGATGTCATCGCTACTGATCATGCACCACATCATGAAAGAGAAAAAAAACTATCCTTTGCAGATGCACCTAATGGGGTGATAGGCCTTGAAACGAGCTTTCAAATGGGCTACACAAGATTGGTAAAAACAGGAATACTGACTCCTGTTGAATTGATTGATAAGATGAGTACAAAACCGGCTGAAATTCTTGGAATAAAAAGAGGACGAATTAAAGCAGGACAAGCTGCAGACTTGGCAATTATAGATGTAGATAAGAAATATGTGATCAATCCATCCGACTTTCTATCAAAAGGTAAAAATTCGCCTTTTATTGGCATGGATGTTTATGGTATTGTAGACTATACAATAGTTGGTGGAAAAATTGTGTGGAAAAATACCAAAAGTGAGTGATTAAGCGAGTGGTGAGCTATTGATTAAGCTAGTGATTAAGCGAGTGGTTAATGGAAGAATGGTTATGAAGGGAAGGCACAGGAATGATTGATAAATTAATGGACAAAATAGATGACCGTGAAAACCCGACTGTTGTTGGGCTGGACCCGACATATGATATAATACCTGAGACAATAAAACAAAGCATGATAGAAAAATACGGGAAAACACCCAAGGCAGCAGGACAGATGATTTATTCATTTAATAAAAGTATTATTGATGGAATATATGATTTGGTTCCTGCAGTTAAGCTTCAAGTTGCCATGTATGAGAAATATGGTATCGAAGGCTTTCGTGCATATCTTAAAACGACTCAATACGCAAAGAAAAAAGGCATGATTGTTATCGGAGATATAAAACGCGGCGACATTTCATCTACAGCTGAAGCTTATGCTGCGCATATTGGCGGCATTAAGATTGAAGATACTTACCTTGATTTATGGAATGAAGATGCAGTAACCCTGAATCCCTATATGGGCTTTGACGGAATAAAGCCATTTATAGATCCCTGTAACGAATATGATAAAGGCTTGTTCATTTTAGTAAAAACGAGCAATCCGTCCGGCGCAGAAATACAGGATTTAATTACTGACGGAAAACCTGTTTATGAGCATGTGGCCGGTTTAGTAAGCCAGTGGGGCGAGCTTGCAATGGGTACGAGAGGATACAGTAAAATTGGGGCAGTAGTTGGAGCAACCTATAAGGAACAGGGGGCAGCACTGAGGAAGCTTATGCCGCATACTTTCTTTTTGGTTCCGGGATATGGAGCCCAAGGTGCAAGCGGCTCAGATTTAAAGGGATATTTTGATAAGGATGGCAGAGGATGCATAGTAAATTCCTCCAGGGGAATTATTGCAGCATATAAAAAAGAGGCAAGATACGGAGATCATAACTTTGTGGATGCAGCGAGAGAGGCAGTTATTAAAATGAAATTGGACTTAGGTGAAAACATATGAAGAAAGAAGTGTTTAAAGCTGAAATAGCGGAGAATAAACCGATAGCAGATAAAATTTATCAAATGGTCATAAAAGCACCGCAAATTACTGATAATTATTGGCCGGGGCAATTTATCAACGTATATTTAGATGATAAAAGCATGCTTCTACCCAGACCGGTTAGCATCAGCAGTGTTAGTGAGGATACTGTAACCTTGATATATAAGGTGGTCGGAAAGGGCACTGAGGAAATGGCTTCCAAGGGTCCGGGAGAGCTTGTGCGATTAAGCACAAATCTGGGAAATGGATTCCGGCTGGAGGATGTTTTTAATGAGATTAAGGGAACTTCAAGTGTTGTTGCCTTGGTAGGAGGAGGAATGGGCATTGCCCCCTTAGTAGGTCTTGCAAGGTTGCTTGCTAAAGAAAAGAAGGTACGTGGCTTGAATGATGAAGACCTTAAGATAGTTGCTTTCGTTGGTTTTCAGGATGAGCCTGTTTTACTTGAAACACTTGAAGATAGCTGTAATCGCGTTTATTTTTCAACGGAAAGCGGGGCTAAAGGATTTAAAGGAAATGTAATTCAATTAATTAAAAAAACTGGCATAAAGGTAGATTATTATATAGCTTGCGGCCCGAAACCGATGCTTAAGACGCTTGCTCAAATATGTAAAAACACAAGCATACCACTTCAAGTCTCGCTGGAAGAACGTATGGGCTGCGGTTATGGTGCATGCGTAGGATGTGTTAGCAAAACCAAAGAAAAGGAAACCTCAAAATTTAAAATGAAAAAGGTTTGTGCAGACGGACCTGTATTTTTCGGAAGTGAGGTGGTATGGGATGATTAATCTGAATGTCAACATTGCAGGCGTCTTGCTGAAAAACCCAATAACTACAGCTTCAGGAACTTTTTCTGCAAAAGACAGCGGAGCATTTTATGATATCAATGAGTTAGGGGCTGCTATAACAAAAGGAGTCTCAAATGTGCCATGGGATGGGAATCCAACACCTAGAATTGCGGAAACTTACGGAGGCATGCTGAATGCTATAGGTTTGCAAAACCCTGGTGTAGACAATTTCATCAACAACGAACTCCCATTCTTAAAACAGTTTGACACAAAAATTATTGTAAATGTGGTGGGCAAAACCATTAATGAGTATTGTGAAGTTGTAGAAAAGCTTAATGATACATTCATCGACATGATAGAGGTTAATATATCATGTCCGAATATAAAAGAGGGGGGAATCAGCTTTGGTGCCAATTCTGCAATGGCCTCGGAGATAACAAAGGAAATTCGAAGAATTTCAAGGAAACCTATAATAATGAAGCTTACTCCAAACGTAACAGATATAACCGAGATCGCAAAGGCAGTGGAAGCTGCAGGTGCTGACGGAATTTCTCTGATTAATACCCTCCTGGGAATGAAAATAGATGTGCATCAAAAGAAACCTGTACTATGGAACGTGATGGGAGGATTGTCGGGACCGGCAATAAAACCTGTAGCCGTGAGAATGGTATATCAGGTGCGTCGGGCAGTCAGCATACCAATAATTGGTCTTGGAGGGGTCATGACAGGTGAGGATGCGGTTGAATTTTTAATGGCAGGGGCAGATGCGGTTTCAATAGGTACAGCAGCTTTGGTAGATCCTACTGCTCCGGTAAGGATAAAAAAAGAATTGATTGAATTTATGAATCAAAATGGATATGAAAACTTACAGCAGATCAGGGAGGCTATGCTCTGATATGGGAGGAAAGGAAATGGATTACAAAAGTAATTTTATTGAATTTATGATGCAGTCAGGAGTTTTAACTTTTGGTGAATTTACAACTAAAAGCGGGCGTAAATCACCATATTTTATTAATACAGGCAACTATAAAACCGGGAAACAGCTGGCAAGGCTGGGTGAGTTTTATTCGGATTGTATCATGTATAATATAAAGCAGGGGTTATTGAATAAGGAGATTACTGCACTATTCGGTCCTGCCTACAAAGGTATACCAATCTCAGTAACTACAGCGATTGCTTTAGCAGAAAAACATAAGGTGGAAGTAAACTACTGCTCAAATCGCAAGGAAGAGAAGGACCACGGAGAGGGGGGCTCGCTGTTGGGATACCAGCTGCAGGCCGGGGATTCGGTATTGATTGTTGAAGACGTAATTACTGCAGGAACGGCAATGAGAGAATGTATACCAATGCTCAAGAAATTAAGGGTGTCCTTGGAGGGTCTGGTAATATCTGTAGACAGAATGGAACGCGGAACCGGCAGTAAAACGGCTATACAGGAGATAAAAGAAGAGTATGGCATTGAAACCTATCCGATTGTTACCATTAATGATATATTAAATTGGCTTTATAATAAAAATGAAGGCAGTTTTGCGGCAGACCCTGAGATAATTAAAAAAATCGAGGCTTACATGGATCAATATTGTGTTTAGTGGACTGTAGAGGCCTGTACTAAATATTTCCTCTTTGTATAAATAGTTTCCCTTTGGTAAAAATACTAAAAAATGCTTTAGCACAAGGGGAGATATAGGATGGAAAAAAACAAATTCGATGATTATGTAGGCTTTTTTAGAAAAACCTTACCTATAGGACAAAGCTTTGATGTAGGCGAAAGAAATGTTTTGATCGGAGGAAAGGAAGTATACATGTACTATGTGGAAGGGTTCTTTAAGTCAGAAGTCATGGAAAGAATTTTTTCCGTTTTATTTCAGATATCAAAAAGTGAAATGGAAAAAAGGAAGAATGCCTCCGACTTTATTAAGCACCATCTTCCTTATATGCAAACCAGAATAGAAAAAAACACAGATAAAATGATACAAGCCTTATTATCCGGATTGACAGTGATAATTGTCGATGGTTATGAAGATGCCATAATAATGGACTTAAGGACATATCCGGTGAGGAGCGTAGAAGAACCTGAAAAGGAAAAGTCACTCAGGGGGCCAAAAGACGGACTTGTTGAAACTATCCTGTTTAACACGGCAATGATACGAAGAAGAATCCGAGACCCCAGGCTTGTCTTTGAAATGTATACTATAGGGACTATTTCTAAAACAGATGTAAGCATCGGATACATTAAAGGTTTAGTAGATGAAAAATCATTGGACAGGATTCGTGACAAGATAGGTAAAATACGGCAGGATACTTTGACAGTAGGAGATCAAAGCCTTGTGGAAGCTATGGGACAATCGTATTGGCTGAATCCTTTCCCAAAGGTGAGATATACACAAAGACCGGATGTAGTGGCAGCACATCTGACTGAAGGAAAGTTAGTTGTGCTGGTTGACAATAGCCCTACAGCAATAATGATTCCAACCAGTATCTTTGATTTTCTTCAGGATACGGATGATTATTACTTCCCCCTATTGACTGGAAATTTTTTAAGATTTTTACGAGTATTCAACATGATTGCAGTTGTATTCCTTACCCCTGTGTATTTACTCTTTGCCGAATCAGAATTGCCTCTACATCCAAGGCTTGAATTCTTTATCCCTGATGAAGGATATGCTATTCCATTGTTTGCACAATTCTTGCTGCTGGAATTTGCTATAGATGCTCTTAAGCTTGCTTCACTGAGCACACCCAACTCAATGGGGATGTCCCTGTCAGTTATAGGAGCTTTAATTCTGGGACAATTCGCTGTGGATTCAGGCTGGTTCATTCCCCAAACCATTTTATGCATGGCTGCCTTGGCGCTAGCCGGCTTTACTCAGCCAAGCATTGAATTGGGCTATGCATTGAAATTCATGAGAGTTTTTATTTTGATAGGCTGTGCGATTCTTGGCTTATGGGGCGCAATTATAACAGTAATAATAAACTTTATCATTCTTGTGAGAACAAAGAATCTTGTTGGCGGCAGCTACCTGTATCCTTTAATACCTTTCGAATGGGAAACTTTACGCAAACTGCTGTTCAGAACCAGAAAACCTCTAAACGAAAAAATGGCGAAATAAACTACTGATTTTTAAATTGATTCTGATTTTAAGTAATTATGACCATCCAATCTTATTAATTCTGACCATTTAATTCTGAACATCCAAAATTACCGGAACACTGAACAATTCATAAATAATAAACTTTCTGAATTGTTCAGTAAGTCCGATTTTTATAAGTAATTTATTTGAAATATCAATTAAACTATCGATATTTTCCTGGTTACTTGGTATCTTTTGCCTGATTCTGAAGCTCTGTTTTATTTACTTCTTGCTTTCCTAAAACAAAGTGATCCTGATGGTATTGATTGGATTGTTTCATCCCTTCTACTGTATCATTATATGAGGTCAGTACCTTGACAAACTTTATTGTATAAAAATCACAAGCTAAATCTGTATCTGTTGTAGGGTCTTTAAGTACGATATAGTTTAAGCCAACTCCTTTAAGAATGCCGGAATACGTTAATCTGTTCGTAGTGCCGATTAAAAACTCCACCTCAATATATGAACCTATCTTAGTCCTTAAATAACCATTTAAATATTGTAAGCTTTCGTAATCAAGGATTTCTGCAAATGCTGGAGGTAAAAAAGGATTAGGCGGCACTCTTATTGTTCCCGATGGGGGCAAAATCCTCGGCAGAAGAGGGCTTAAAGGGAAGAAAACTTCAGGTTCGGGCGGTGCAGTCGGCAAGCTTGGTGCATCAGGAGTCTGTGGCTCAGGTGTTGTAGGTATAGGCGTCGCAGGAGTCTTCCTAGGCATTGTAGGAATTTCAGGCATCTGCGTTTTATGATACATTGACTGTAAGTCAGACAATTGAGATTCCTGTATTTTCTGGGCTCTGGATTTAATTAAATTACAATCAAACATCAGTCTATTTCCTTTCTGTTAAGTACTTGGATAATACTGAGTCGGTATATAAAAGCAATGATCACCAACTCTATTATGGATTACACCAACATTAGTTGGAAAATATGGTGGGCATTGAGGGCTGTATGGGTTAAAGAAAAAAAGTGAATGATCTACTCCTTGCAATCTGCCCCCTGCCATAGCCCAGTCTACAATGGCGTAATGCTCATCGGTGGGATTCATATTTATAACATTCTGCGGATTATAAACACCTTCTATAACAGTCTGCATGCACACAAACTGCCTTTCTTGCTCGAGAATGTTCCTTACATTTCCTCCCTGACTGACTCTTGCAAATTCTCCATAGGGAACAGTTGCACGGTTCATAATTACAGTTGCAACTGCTTTCATTCCATCTTCGCCTTCTCCGCCGGCTTCGCATTGTATTAGCCGCGCAAAGAGTTCTCTTGTATCAAATTGGTCAAAAAGCATAGACGTCACCTCGGTATTAATTTTAGTTTATTATATGCAACCGCCTAAAAATGTGATAGTTGATTATCTAAAAAACAAAGATGTCCGGAATCAGGTGTATGATGGTACATTGAGCCATCTGCTATTGGCATAATATTTGCTCAACTTGTTTAATGTCATATGGTACTCAACTATAAAATTAAAGATATCATTAAATTGTTTTTATCATATTTTTAATAAAGGGGTAGGTGAAAAACAAACATGGACATGAAACTCAGAGACAAGGTAGTAGTGGTGACCGGAGGCGCGGGGGACATAGGCGCAGAAACAAGTTTGGAATTTCTTAGGGAGGGCTGCAAGGTCGCTGTATGTAGTCGCTCACAGAAATCCCTGGACAAATTCAGGGAAAAGGTTAGTGCAGAAGGTTTTAGCGTTCTCACAGGTGTAGTAAACGTGAGAAGTCAGGAAAACCTGGACCAATTTGCAAAGAAGACGGCTGATACGTACGGGGGGATTGACATATGGGTAAACTGCCATGGAATAGAAGGTTATTCGCCTTTATTAGAATGTACGGAAGAATTTTGGGATGAGGTATTGGACATCAATCTTTCCGGAACCTGGAGAGGAATAAAGGCAGCAGTGCCTTATATGGAGAAAAGAGGTGGAGGAAGTATCGTTAATGTTTCTTCCTTTTGCTCAATTGTTCCGACTGCAAAAAACGGAGTATATTCCATTTCAAAGGCAGCGGTTGACAGCTTAACAAAGGTAATGGCGGCTGAACTGGCTCCTAAAAACATACGTGTAAACGCAGTTTTGCCTGGCTTTATTGCAACTCAAATGACCGCTGATAAGGTAGAAACAATAAAGGATATGCTTATCCAGCCGATTTCAATGAGAAGGCTAGGGAACCCTGGAGATATTGCCCGTGGCATTGTATTCCTTGCGGGAGATGGAGGACGATATATCGATGGCCATGCACTGGTTATTTCTGGCGGAAAATTCATTGTCCAGAATCCACAGGATCCATGGAACAATTATCAGGGCGGATATTGATTTAATAGTGGTATTCTAATATAAGAATGGGAAAGGATGGAATAAATGGGTAGATTAGATGGTAAAGTGGCTTTTGTAACAGGTGCAGCCGTCGGAAATGGAGAAGGAATAGCCAGGGCACTTGCCCGAGAGGGCGCTCAGGTTATACTTGCTGATGTTTCCGATAAAGTTTTTGATACTGTCAATAGCATTCAGGAAAAGGGGCATAAGGCCTGGGGCGTATTAATGAATGTAACAAGTAAATCAGAGATTAAGGCAGGAGTTAGTGAATCACTGAAAAAATTTGGCAAGATAGACATACTTGTTAACAATGCAGGTATTTCTAAATCGTGCAATTTTTTAGAGGTTACCGACGAGCTTAGGGACCTTCATATTGATGTAAATATAAAAGGTGCTTGGAATTGTACCCAGGCAATAATTCCTAACATGATAAAACAGAAATACGGAAAAATAATAAATATTTCTTCTGTAACAGGTCCGATAGTTGCCGATCCGAAAATGACTGCCTATGCCCTTACAAAAGCGGCAATACACGGCTTTACCAAAGCCTTGGCGATCGAATTTGTTTCTTATAATATCACAGTTAATTCTATTATGCCGGGTTATATACTTACACCCAATGTACAGCGTCATTCACAGGATTTATTGGATGCGGTCGCGGCAGGTGTGCCTATGCAGCGTCTTGGCACAATTGAAGAGATCGGGAATTTGGCAGCTTATCTTGCATCTGATGAATCGAGCTATATAACAGGAACGAGTATAATAATCGACGGCGGCAGTACGCTTCCGGAAACAATGGTTCTTGGAAGGTAGGCGTTTAATGCAAATTCCTTCCTGTTTTTATATCCTTCATATCCGTCAGTATAATTATATGATAAAATATATAAGATATTTATCTTCATATATTCAGAAAAAGGGATGCAAATGACTTTTACTCATCTTCATGTACATACGGAATATAGTCTTCTTGACGGAGCTGCAAGAATCAAGGATTTAATAGCGGAGGTTAAGAAGCTTGGGATGGAAGCCATCGCCATAACTGACCACGGCGCAATGTTTGGTGTCATTGACTTTTATAAGGAAGCAAAAAAGAATGGCATCAAACCCATCCTGGGCTGCGAGGTCTACACTGCTGCAAGGCGCATGACGGATAAGGACCCGGAAAAGGACAAGCGCCAAGGGCATCTTATTTTGCTTGCTAAGAATAATACCGGTTACAAAAATCTTATAAAAATTGTTTCGGCGGGTTATACAGATGGTTTTTATTATAAACCCAGAGTTGATCATGACTTGCTCCGAAAATACAATGAAGGATTGATTGCCTTAAGCGCATGTCTTGCAGGTGAGATACAGTGGAGGCTTTTAAACCGTGATTACGATGGAGCAAAAAAGGAAGCACTTGCTCTATTGGATATCTTTGGGCAGGACAATTTCTATCTGGAACTTCAGGATCATGGTTTGGAGGAGCAGCTGCAGATCCTGCCTGATATGAAGCGGCTTCATGACGAAACCGGGATACCATTCGTGGCGACAAATGATGTTCATTATGTACAGCAAAAGGATGCTGCTGCCCATGATATTCTTCTTTGCATTCAGACCTTAAAGACCATAGATGATGAAGACAGAATGCGTTTCCCGAACGATCAGTTTTATTTGAAATCAGAGCATGAAATGGAACAGCTCTTTGCGGATATTCCGGAGGCGATAGAAAACACAAAAAAAATTGCAAAACAATGTAACGTAGAGTTAAAATTTGGTGAGATCCATCTGCCCGAATACAAATCACCTGATGGAAAAACAAATGAATCATATCTTCGGGAGCTTTGTTATGAAGGGATTATTGACAGATACGGTGAAATAACTCCGGAACTTCAAGAGCGGCTGACATATGAGCTGGACACCATAGCAGCCATGGGATACGTGGAATACTTTTTAATCGTATGGGACTTTATAAACTATGCAAAAAATAATGGAATTATGGTAGGACCCGGAAGAGGCTCTGCAGCAGGGAGCATTGTGGCATATGCTTTGAAAATCACCGATATCGACCCTATTAAGCACGGCCTTATTTTTGAGCGGTTTTTAAACCCCGAAAGAATCAGCATGCCTGACATAGACATAGATTTTTGCTATGAACGCCGTCAGGAGGTAATAGATTATGTAATAGACAAATACGGCGAAGACAAGGTTGCCCAAATAATAACATTCGGTACAATGAAAGCAAAGGCTGCAGTAAGGGACGTAGGAAGGGCAATGAATATGAGCTATAGTGAAGTGGACACTATAGCCAAGGCAATTCCCTTCGACCTGAAGATGACCATAGATAAAGCACTCGATATGAATCCGGAGCTTCGGTCATTATATGAAAATGACAGAAGAGTAAAAGAGCTTTTGGATACCGCAAAAGCTTTGGAGGGTATGCCAAGACATGCTTCAACGCATGCAGCCGGGGTGGTAATCTCAAAGGAAAGCATAAATGAGTATGTGCCGCTTTATTTGGCGGACAAAGGGATCAGTACACAGTTTACTATGGGAACTCTTGAAGAGCTGGGTTTGTTGAAAATGGACTTTCTCGGACTTCGGACCCTCACGCTGATACGTGATACTCTTGAACTTATCAAAGAAAATAGAGGAGTGGAACTTGATCTTTCCAAGTTGACATATGACGATCCAGCAACCTTCGAGCTCATTGGAAGTGGAAATACTCAGGGAATATTTCAGCTTGAAAGCGCAGGAATGACTCAGTTCCTGAAAAACCTCAAGCCGGACTGCTTTGAAGATATTGTAGCAGCAAATGCACTTTACCGTCCAGGACCTATGGCATCTATACCAACCTATATAGAGAATAAAAAGAACCCTGAAGGTATAAAATATATTGACAAAAGCCTAGAACCTATCTTATCCGTTACCTATGGCTGCCTGATATATCAAGAGCAGGTTATGCAGATTGTCAGGGATTTGGCAGGCTATACTTATGGAAGAAGCGATCTTGTCAGAAGAGCTATGGGCAAGAAAAAGATGGATGTAATGCTTGAAGAACAAGAATACTTTATATATGGAAAGGACGGCAAAGACGGCAGTATCGAAATCAAAGGCTGTGTAAGAAACGGCATACCAGAGAAGGCTGCCAGAGAAATCTATAACCAAATGATTAGCTTTGCCGAATATGCCTTTAATAAATCCCATGCAGCAGCATATGCTATGCTCGCATACCAGACAGCTTACTTGAAAACCCATTATACGGTAGAATTTATGGCCGCACTTATGACCAGTGTTATCGGTGAACCATCCCAAATTTCTAAATACATTCATAATTGTAAGGAGATGGGTATCGAAGTGTTGCCTCCTGATATTAATGAGAGCTATAAGAATTTTACTGTTAAGGATGGTAAAATCAGATTTGGACTTCTTGCTGTAAAAAATGTAGGCGAGGGAGTAATTAATGCTATTGTAAAAGCCAGAGAAGAGAATGGCCCCCCAAAGGATATTTTCCAGTTCATAAATAACATTGACATTCATGAAATAAATAAGAAGGCGATAGAAAGTTTAATTAAGGCCAGTGCCTTTGACTCCCTGAACGAAAACAGGGCAAAGCATCTGGCAGTATATGAAAGCCTGATCGAGTCAGCCCAAAACAATGCCAGAAAGAATCTTGAAGGCCAGATTTCCCTGTTCCAAATGAATGCTGATAGTATGAACAGTGCAGGTATGTCGATAAAAATGCCCGATGTAGCAAACTTTTCCAAGGAGCTGCTCATGGCGATGGAAAAAGAAATGTTAGGTATTTATCTCACAGGCCACCCTTTAGCAGATTATGAGGAAAAGATAGCAAGGATCTCCACTATAACATCAGACAAGCTTGCCCTTGCAGGGGTAAACAGTGATATTCAAGATGGAATGACGGTCACTATGGCTGGAATGGTCAACTCTAAGAAAACATTACTGACAAAAAAGAATAAGATGATGGCATTTATACAGCTGGAAGATCTTTTTGGCACCACGGAAGTAATCGTATTTCCGAATGTTTATGAGAGAGCTTTCAATCTTTTGGATAATGATGCTGTTATTGTGGTTAGAGGTATGATTAGCTTTAAGGAAGATGAAGAACCTAAGCTGTTAGCGGATAGAATTTTTGATATCAATGCGTTTAGCGCAATGCCTGCCAATGGTACAGTCAGGCTCACTATTCCAAAGGGATTTGAAGAGGCTAAGTATTTGGCTGAAATTAAAAATATCATTATTGAACACAAAGGGGAAACCCCTGTTATAATAACCGCTGCCGCAACAAACAAAAAATATAGGACAAAGCCAGATCTTTGGTGCGATCCATGCGACAGTTTCATTAATAAAATCTCAAATCTTTTAGGAAAAGAGAACATAGGATGAAATAGCAAAAATGTGGTATAAGTTAAATTATAGGCGACTGGAAATCTGTTATTTAAAGATTTCTTCTGCAATCGATAGGAGGCAATAGGTGTGAAAAAAATTGCAGTATTAACAAGCGGAGGCGATGCACCAGGTATGAATGCAGCTATCCGCGCCGTGACAAGAGGTGCACTTTATCATAAAGTGGCTGTTTACGGCATTGAACGAGGCTTTGAAGGACTAATTAACGGTGAATTTCAGGAATTGGAGATATGCTCCGTTTCCGACACCATGCAGCGCGGAGGCACCTGGCTAAAGACGGCGCGAAGCGAACGATTTATGACTCCAGAGGGATTCCAAAGAGCTTTGGACATGCTCGAAAACTTTGAAATAGGCGGGTTGGTAATTATAGGCGGTGATGGATCGTTTCGAGGTGGCCTTAAGCTCTCCAAAGCGGGAATAAAGGTTGTTGCTTTGCCAGGAACTATAGATAATGATTTGACATATACGGATTATTCGATTGGATTTGATACAGCAGTTAATACGGTACTGTATGCCATTGGTAATATTAGGGACACATCCTCTTCTCATGAAAGGGGAACTGTGATTGAGGTTATGGGAAGGCATAGCGGAGCCCTTGCTCTATATGCCGGTCTAACAGGGGGTGCAGAGATTATCGTTATCCCAGAGGAGCCGGTAGATATAAATAAGGTGTGCAGGACGCTAGTCGAAGGAAAGAACAGAGGGAAGCAGCATAATATAGTTATTTGTGCAGAGGGTGCTGCAATTAATTCTTCGGATCTTACGAAAACTATTATAGAAAGAACAGGTATAGATATGAGACTGGTCATACTAGGACATATCCAAAGGGGCGGATCTCCCACAGCAAGAGATAGAATGCTGGCAAGCAGGATGGGTTATAAGGCGGTTGAGATTCTATTACAGGAAGGTAATGCCAGCAAGGCAATAGGAATAAAAGGAGAACAAATAATTGCTTACGATCTTGAGGAAGCACTTGAAGTGAAACGGTCATATGATAAATCTATTATAGAACTAGCAGACATTATATCGTGAATATCAAAACCTTGAAGTGTTATGTTAAAAACCTAATATTCTAAGGTTTGAAGGTTATTAGTGTGTATTGGCTAAAGGTTGAAGGTTATTAGTATGTATTGGCTAGAGGTTGAAGGTTATTAGTATGTATTAATCCACGTATTTGCAAAAACAAATTGATGGGGGAAATGTTAAAGGAGGATAGCTGTGAAAAAAACAAAGATTATCTGTACAATAGGCCCCGCTTCCGAAGACAGAAAAGTGTTGACATCCATGATGATGAATGGAATGAATGGAGCCAGGTTTAATTTTTCCCATGGGACATATGAAGAACAAAAAAGAAAGATGGATTTAGTGAAGGAACTGCGTGAAGAGTTGGGACTTCCTGTTTCCATTATTTTAGATACAAAAGGACCTGAAATCAGAACGGGCAAATTCTCTGAAAAGGAAATTCAATTAGTTGAAGGACAAAAATATATTCTGACTACCGATGAAGTACTGGGAAATAATGAAAAGTGTTCTGTTTCCTATAAGGGTCTAATTAATGATGTGAAACCGGGTGATAGAGTTTTAATAGATGACGGACTTATTGGTATGACAGTCGTTGAAATAAAGGGTAGTGAGATCACTTGTGTTGTAAATAACAGTGGTATTGTTAAGGATCATAAAAGTATCAACGTACCAGGTGTTGCGGTTAGACTGCCCGCTATTACAGATGGAGATCGGCAGGATATCCTATTTGGCATAAGAGAAGGGATAGATTTTGTTGCTGAATCCTTTGTTAGAAAAGGCTCAGACGTAGAGGAAATGCGAGAATTTTTAGATAAAAATGGTGGAGAAAATGTTAAAATTATTTCTAAAATTGAAAATAAAGAGGGTGTCGATAATATCCATGATATAATCGAAGCTTCTGATTTAATAATGGTAGCCAGAGGTGATTTGGGAGTAGAAATTCCTGCGGAGCAGGTCCCCCTTATTCAGAAGAAAATTATAAAAGCATGCAACTTGGAAGGAAAACCTGT
>DUPP01000026.1 GCA_012838265.1 Clostridiales bacterium | reverse complement strand
TCCCACTCCTTATCATACGGTCACCCCCATAAAAGTTTTCGTCACACTTTTATGGTAACCGTTTGGTTTGGTGTGGGTCAATTTCTGTCCGGCGCTATGGGTCAATTATACCCCGGCGGTGACACTAGTTCTTTTTCATCCTGTTTTGCATAGTAATTATATATAGTTTTTTGAATTATATGTATCAGGTTATATAGGAGGAACTATCCTATGATAAGTATAGAAGGACTGACCGGGCGTGTGATTTTACAAAACTCGCCTGATTATGACGAAGCCAGACAAAACTATAACGGACGCTTTAACATATTCCCCAAAATAATCGTTTACTGCTTAGTTACTCAAGACGTTGTCAACGCTATCCTATGGGCCCGCAAACACCGTCTGCCTTTTCGCATACGTGGAGGCGGACATAGTTATGAAGCATTTTCCCTTGTAAACAACGGGCTCATTATTGATGTCAGCGAACTTTTAACGCTGCAAATCAATAAAGAGCACCAAACTGTGCAGGTAGGCGCGGGATTCCGCTTGCTGCCCTTGTATGAATCTCTTTGGAATCAAGGATTAGTCATTCCGGGTGGAACATGCCCATCAGTCTGTATATCGGGGTTAACCCTCGGGGGAGGACATGGGTTGTTATCCAGGATGTTTGGAATGACCTGCGATAATCTGCTCGAGGTGGAGATGGTTACTGCGCAAGGCAAGATCATCCGTGCTAATGACAATCAGCATAGCGACCTATTATGGGCTTGCCGCGGAGGAGGTGACGGCAGCTTTGGTGTAGTTACATCCTTTACCTTTCGTACACATCCTATCAGAAATGTTGCACTTTACAGAATGGCATGGGACTTTGATAATCTTAAAAATGTAGTTCAATTTTGGCAGTCATGGGCTCCTTATACTGATCCCCGTCTTACTTCACTGCTTACACTTCCTGCACAAAATCAAGGCGATCTTCGTTCCAGCGGAGTATTTGTTGGTCCAAAAGAAACGCTTGAATGGACTCTGCGCCCTCTGCAAGAGGCGACTCAGCCAAAGGTTGTGGAGATATACTCAACAAATTGGATTGAAGCTGCACACGCATACGCTGGTCAACCTGTAAGACAGGAATTATTTAAAAATTCTTCAGCATTCGTCTACGAGCCTCTTTCAGATGAAGGGATTAATGTATTGATTCATAACTTACAAACTTCACCTGGAACAGGTAATGTGGTTTCATTTAGTGCAGGCGGCGGTTCAGTCAGTCTAGTCCCTGTAAACGCCACGGCTTTTGTACACCGCAAAGCCTTGTTTTTGATTCAATATCAATCATATTGGGCTCAAGCTGCAAAAGCAGATGAAAATATCCAGTGGGTTGAACAATTCCGCCAATCCATGCTCCCCTATACTAGAGGTGCTTATCGCAATTACTGCGATTCCTTGATTATGGATTGGCCTACTGCATACTTCGGAGAAAACCTGACTGGGCTGGTGAGTGTCAAACAAAAGTACGACCCAGAGAACCTATTCAACTTTGAACAAAGCATTCCATTATATTTATATTAATCATATCGAGGTGACTAAATTGTTAATTTTTGAATGGGGAGTTGATTCAGCTGAAAATGTCACGGAAGACTTATTTCAATGTGTAATATCTAATTTTGGATATCCGAGATTTTGGGGAAGATACCTGGTAAGAGTTCCTAATGTTTCGGAAGGGCTGACAGAACAGGAGATCTCTTTTATTCATAGCAAAGGTGTAAAGATATTACCTATTTATAATGAGCTTCAAGAGACAACAGGATATCGGCAGGGAATATCAGATGCAAATAATGCCGTATCCCATGCCCATAGACTTGGAATACCAAGGGGAGTCCCTTTATTTGCAGATATTGAACAGTATTTTTCAATTGATAATGAATGGATTCAGGGCTGGACAGAAGCTATTACATCAAGCGGATATAAAAGCGGCATTTACAATGATCCGGTGTCGGGTGATTTTAACGAAGCGTTTTGTAATGCTGTAAAAGAAAATAAAAAGATAAAGACACTGAATATATTATGGAGCGCTCAACCAGAACTGAACCTTAGCAACCCCAGGAATCGTCCATATTATACTCCGAAGGCTCCTAACTGCGGCGGAAACGTATGGGCATGGCAATACAGCCGAGATGTTGGTTTGTGTCCAATTGATACTAATTTAGCAATCAATAGCTTAGTAAGTATTCTATGGTAGTAAAAGCTATGTTTAAGCGTATTTGCTTAATACGGCTGGTCTTTTTTGTGTGTTTTTTATGGTGAGGCACGAGGGACTTTGCACCCGCTGGCGCGTCTGCCGTCCTGCGCCTGTGCGACAGGCTTGGACCATCTCGCTAAAAACCATCCACGATGGTTTTTTACGCTCGATGCCCTTTCGGGTTCGAGTCCCTCTTTTGGCTAGACAAAAACACACCCTTACGGTGTGTGTTTTTTATGGTGAGGCACGAGGGACTCGAACCCCCAACCAACAGATTCGAAGTCTGCGACTCTATCCATTGAGCTAGTGCCCCATATTATATAGGTTATTAATTAAATGCGCCAATAATGATTCTACTGCTATTTTACGTAAAAGTCAAATGGGAATTAAGGGCTATTCTTGTAATATATCAGAAAATCCTTCTCCCTTACCCCAGACCGTACCTACAGGAATTACTGTAACAAAAGCATCACTATCTTTTTTTGACACAAATTTTTTTATCATCATACTATCTCTCGGAGAACAGATGGTAACGATTTTTTCCCTAGCTATTCTTGTATAAGCACCAGTGACAGTTACGTTTGTAACCCCTCGCTTTATATCATTTAAAATATAATCCACAATCTCATCATGCTTGCTTGTAATGATTTCAAGCTGTACAAGCTTTGATTCAAAACCATAAATAACGTAATCAATTGTTTTAGAAAAAATCACTTGGGTTACTAGTGCATACAGTGCTATGTTTCTGCCGAAAAAAAATCCGGAGCCTATTATGATGAAGGCATCCACCACGAGAAGTATCTTGCTTATACTTATATGAGGAATCAGCTTTTTTTGTATAATCTTAGCAACTGTATCAGTTCCACCAAATGAATATCCCCGTGTGAACAACAAACCTTGACTTACTCCAAGCAAAACACCGCAGTAAATTGCTGCAAGAAACAGATCTTTCTCCTCAAGCAACGAAAACTCAGTATGTTCAAAGATAAAAAGTATAGCGGGAAATATAACGGACATCATTAGTATTTTTTTTACTTCACTGAATCCAAGTGTGATAGCACAAAACATTAAAATCACTAATGCAAATGCATAGTAGACAACTGAGAAGCTTATACCAAGAATTTCTTGCATAAATCTAGACAAGCCAGTTATGCCTCCTGTAGTAAGTCCATTGGGAATTAATATGCCAATTATGGCTACTGCACTTATTGAACAACTAATTACTATAAAGAGAAGGTCTATACCAAGCTTTTTAAAATCAGGCTTCTTAAATCTAAACCTTTTAAGCTTCATCCTCTCTTTCCCTCCTCAAATCAATAACATGGAATGTGCTGTT
>DUPP01000025.1 GCA_012838265.1 Clostridiales bacterium | reverse complement strand
TAAAGGACGATACCTGGAAGATTTGTATTATCCTGTGGGCTTTCCAAGAAACTGATATTTTTAATCAATTGATGCTTCTTTTGGCTTACAACTGTAGTATTGACCAGAATGCCTGCATTTACTTCAACCTGCTTGCTATTAATTTTATCGAACCACAGATCCTTCAGAACTATTTCATTATTTGCAGTCATTTCCGAAGTGATTCCTGGGATTTCCATTGCGCTTCGGAAAGGTATCTCCTGCCTGATGTTGAAGGCTGTTTTATTAGCATCGTCAGAGGTACATATCAAATTAACATCTACGATTCCCTCTACAATATTTTTTGCCTGATCGATAAAGGATCTTTTTTCATTAATATTTCCGGAAAGGTACACAATTTTATCAACATTGCCATATCTATCTGGAATATTGATTATCTCCCTTGCTGAAATCTCTGCAACTCCGTTTCCGCCTTGTACCATTACTCCGATTTCATCAGTTTCATACCGAACGTCCTTTATGTGATGGTATATGTCGGTGACTACTTGCTTTTCAAAAGTCTTGTATATCTCCAGTTCTGTATCCACGTTCATATCCATTTCGATAAGGCTTTTTTTCCCGTTACCATCCTCCTTTGCAGTAAGATTTAAAGTTACTATGTCGAAGCTAACTTTACTTCCTGCAGGGTACTGGTCATTTGGATCATTTTCTCCATCCATTCTGATAAATTGTGTGAATTCAGTTTTCCCCTGATAGAGGACCGGAACTAAAATCTCATCTTCAAAGGCAGCATCTGTATTATTAGCCTTTACAGCTTCAGTATTCTTTTCTGCCCCAAGATACAAGATATTAAAATATACAGAAGCATTGATAACCGCTTTTTCCTTGGTTATCTGTTTGTGATTTTCAACAATGTTTGCATCATATTTTAGTATCCTATGGATTTCTGGCATGTTTTCTTTTAAAACCAGATCTTCTTTTACATCTATACTGTCCTTTTTTCTGAAGGCTACATCTGTGAATTTAATATTTTCCTTCAGCATCTGTACTTCTTCGTTCCTGATTCCTTCGAAAACCTCAATATCAACATTATTATATTCTTTTACGTTTATCAGTGCAGTCGCTCTTACTCTGAATTTCCTCTCATTTATGATAGTATAGTCGATTGATTCAATTTTTGCCTTTATTCCCAATTCTGAATTAGGACTGGTTTTAAAACTGGGTTCATTTTTAAATGGAATTTTAGATTCAATGGCTACAATTGGTTCTCCGTCTGACACGCGCTCAGGAATATAAATAGTTTGCAAAGTCAAATCCCCTGAGATTCTCAGCGTATCTGTTTCTAATTGCCCTGTACGTATATCTTTTTCATTAAGCTTAATCTTTCCGTCCATAGCAAGAATACTGGACATGTCAGGCTTAATATCCGGAACCAGAATATCCTCTTCAATGGTAATCCGAATCGGATTTTTGTTTTTCATGTCAACCAATTTAAGCTTGCTGCTTATAATGTTTCCTATTACAGGAACAACCTTAGGCGGTGAGCTTTTAGGTACAAAAACCGGTTGGAATACTGACCGCTTCTTTTTCGGCGGTACTGCTGATACGGGTACATTTTCTTCCTGCTCAGATAAATCTAAAACTATGACTTCTGCTTCTGGCTCAGATGATTTTGCCGTTATTGTTTCTTCCTCTTTTTCAGCTAAATTAACTAACTCTGTTTCTTCCTTTATTTCAGGCAAATCTGATGATGCCGCTAGTTCTGATTCAGTAATATCTATTGGTTTAGCTTCTTCTGGTTTAGCCACATCTACTGGTGTAACTTCTTCTGGT
>DUPP01000024.1 GCA_012838265.1 Clostridiales bacterium | reverse complement strand
GCAATGACGTACATCGGATCTCCAGCTGTCATAGCAGGAACTACAAGTGCTAACGTGTTATTTACGTAAATCGCTTCCCATGGAACGAGAAGGACATAAGCAATAGTCAAACACCAACCCCCAAGGAATGAAGGGAATGTGCCGAAGGCTTTATAAGAATATGCTACTACTCCGCCTGCTACCGGCATTGCACATGTCATTTCAGCATAGCAGAATCCTATCGGTATAAGTACAATAGTCATAAATAAAAAACCTATAACTGCAGGGATTACTCCACCACCGGATGCCATCCATCCGTTAGACGCTACAGCCCATCCTACTCCGACTATAGCCCCGAAACCTAGCATGAAAAAGTCAATCAGATTCAAGCCTTTCTTTTCTTTCTTTTCAGACATATAAATACCTCCTACAATATTTATTTGGCTAAATATGTTTTTCTGTTTTTTCGATTATTCTGCATATACTTCTGACGTCATTGTATTGGAATTTTAAATTCTGTCGTCTAAATAACCTTATTACCTCCTTCCTTCATAAAAATATTTAATGCACTATTCGCTTACCCGCATTTTATTGCTTAGAAAGCTGCATTAACATAAATTATTAATTGCCTTCTCTGGCATCCTTCAATGTTCTGAATACGCTAGTAAAATAGTAAGCCATAATACCAAAATAAGGTACTGCAAGGTAGGTTTCATACTTTGGTGACAATGAGGCGTTTAAAATAATAAAAATAATAGCTACCGATACTATAGAATTTAATAATAGACTTATGAAGTGAGGTAATTTAAAATATGTATAGTCCTCACTGCTAACTCCCACCTTATTTTTTACAATTTTATGGAAGATTGCAATAACGATATAAGTAACAAACCAAAGTATCAGCGGATTCATTAGCATTGGATTCAATTTTATTACCTCCCGCTTTTAAATATAAATTAATTGTATCATAATTCAGAACATTTTGAAATTAAAATTTACAAAAAATAATATAATAATTGCTTAAACTCGCCATCAATCGAGTTTATAAATTGATGGCGAGTTATATTCAGTTTTGGTTTATAATTTTGCTACTACTTCTTCTACTGCTTCTTTCAGGATGTCGTATGCTTTGTCACAGTCTTCTTTAGTTGCGATAAGCGGTGGTACCATCCTTATAATGCTTGTTCCGATAGATGTTACCAAAAGTTTTCTTGCTAGACATGCGCGCTTGACATCAGCTGATCCTACAAAGTCAAATTCTACACCAACAAGGAGTCCTAAACCTCTTACCTCTTTGACCCTTGGCAGGCTTCTTAGTTTTTCCATAAAGTAGTCTCCGACTTCTTTAGCGTTTCCAGCCAAATCTCTGTCAAGAAGTTCATTAATCTGAGCATACGCTGCTGCGCAGCACATTGGGCTTCCGCCGTATGTGGTTCCGTGAGCTCCTGAATTGAATGCCTGTGCAACTTCATTTGTTGTGCAGATTGCTCCGATAGGTGTTCCGCCACCCATACCTTTAGCCATGGAAATTATATCAGGTTTAATATCGTAGTTCATGAATCCCATTACCTTACCGGTTCTGCACCATCCAGTCTGGATTTCATCGATTATCAGAAGCATTCCTTTTTCTCTGCAGAGCGCTTCTATCCCTTTTATGAATTCAGGAGTAACAGGTCTAACTCCGCCCTCACCCTGTACAACTTCCAGCATAATAGCGATAGTATTATCAGTAACAGCTGCTTTAAAGGAATCCAGGTCATTCAAATCAGCATATGTGAAGCCTGGAAGCATCGGTTTGAAACCTATTTGGCAAGCATTTTCTGGCTGTCCAGTTGCAGACAAAGCACCATATGTTCTTCCGTGAAAGCTGTTCTTAGCTGTTACGATATGGTATCTTTCTGGTCCATATTTTTCAGTACCATATTTTCTTGCTAATTTTATTGCGGCTTCATTAGCTTCGGTACCGGAGTTCTGATAAAATATTTTGTCCATTCCTACAGTTTCACAAATAAGCTTAGCCAATATTGCCTGTGGAATGCTATAAGGATAGTTGAAAGTATGCATGAGATCTCCCACTTGATCTCTAATAGCTGCTACTACTTTTTCATTACAGCTTCCCGCATTGTTTACTGCGATACCGCCGTAAAAGTCAAGATATGCATTGTCATTTTCATCATACAAATACATATCCTTAGATCTGATTGCAACAAATGGGAATCTCTCATATGTTTCAATCATATACTTTTTCGTAATGTCCATTACTTCTTGAGCCGTTAGATTAACATCTGATAATTTCATTTTTTATCCTCCTTAATACCTTAAAATATAATATTCGGACTAACACATTAAGGACCGCAAGAATTGTGCCGCCGTTTACAGATAATTCTGTTATTTATTTATTAAATGGCATGATTGCTTTGTAATCGCTGAAAATGGTGCAAAATAGCAGTTCTTTCGAAAATGTTCGCCATAGAAATATAAATAAACATTAACTGCAAAGGCTTATTTGTATGTATGATTCTCATACACTGTATGGTTTTTCGTACACATTCATTCACAAATTCTTATGTAATTCTTACTTAAAACGGCAGGAGTTACTTCTGCCGTTTTAAGTGATAATAATTCTTTCTTTATTGCATTAATATAGGAACTACTGATACAAAAAGACCCGTCAAAATAGCCGATACAATTACACCGCAGATATTTGCTCCCATTGCGTATTGCAAAATGACAGCACGTTTATTAACAAGATATACCTCATGTTGTGCTATTTTTGCGCAGGTTGGCACGCATGAAACTCCAGCTATTCCGGCAGTTGGATTGAAGTTTTTACCGCTAATTAAGTAAACAACGTATCCGCCGATTAATCCTCCTATTCCTGATACTCCTAGAGCAATAATTCCTAGGATAAGAAATATTAATACCCTTGGATCCAGAAGAGTGCTGGCCTCGCATAATACACCAAGCATCAATCCGAGGAAGAATGTAGCTGTATACAGGAAAACGTCTTCAATCAATTTTACGTATTTTGTTACGCCGGATTCTTTAATGGCGTTACCCAGGAAGAAACTTAATAATAACGGTGCTGCAACAGGTAAAAGCAAGCATAAGAAAGTACATGCTATTATATCAAATGCAATCTTTTCACCAGAAGTTATATCAGACTTCTTTGAAACCTTTACAACAAGTCCTCTTAAATGTTTTGGAACTATTGCTCTTATAATAAACGGATATGCACCGTAAGTCAGGCTTAGGTATAAGTAAGCGATAACAGTTATCGGTACAAAGATTTCTGGTGCAAGTATTACAGCGGTGAAAAGCACCATTGGTCCATCGGCTCCGCCTACGACAGATATGGCGGCAGCTTCAGCATAATTTAATCCCATAGCAACAGCAATAGGGAATGTTACAAATGATCCGAGCTCTGCGAATAGTGCTATAAGCATACTGGTAAAAGGAAAACGCAAAACGTTGCCTACATCCGCTAAAACGCCGACTCCCATAAATACCAGACAGGCTATCAGGTTGTTTCCAAACGCGAATGTATAAATTGGTTGAAATACCTCAACTTGTAATGCATACATAAGGGATTCGGTATCCTCCGCGAGGGTGTCTGTAAACAGAGTACCTAATTTATCAGCAGAGAAAAATAAGACTCCTGTATTTACAGCTGCCATACCAAAACCCATTGGAATCATTATTAGTGGTTCTAAGGTACCTCTTTGCCCTAACCAAACAAAAACTATACCCAGAAAAATCAAAACAATTCTAAATATTGCAATTTTAGGTTCCTGATAGAAAAGTGTACCTACTCCTTGAAATAATGTAGCTAAAAATTCCATTTATTCACACCTCTCTCACTTTCCTTTATTTCCCGCATCTTTAGCGCCTGCGACCTGTTTTGGAGTAAAGAGTCGTACTAATACGAGCATTCCTTTTATAATAAATGCAACCAACATCGCAATGACTATAACAATCAAGTAGAACTCTAAAGCAAGTATAATTTCTTTCATGATAAAATCTTTCCTTTCTCAATATCAAATCTAAAAATTCAATATATCATTTTAGTTCTCTTCTGACAAAGGTAACAAAGATAAAAGTACATACTACAAATACTCCTATCATCAACCCTATAGACAATGGTGTTAACTCAAACATTTCTCACACTCCTTATTCAAGGTAAAACCTCCATGCACAAAACCACTCTTCAGGGTGATTGTCAGGAGGGCAACCAATACACTCTGTTTTTATTCTGGAATCTATTGCTTCTGCAAAACGTGTGTACTCTACCATTCCAGCCGACTTACAGGGGTAATCGTCCATACCTTTTCTTTTACGGGCGGATTGTACACGGCAATCATTCATTTGAAAAACAATACTCTTCGGACTTTCATCGATTATAGACTGCACGTTGATTTTTGCATACAAGCGCAACGCAAGAGCCTTTTTTAGACCTTCTATCCCCGGTTGTTCCGATAAATCCAGAAGACGTTTAATCGTCCATGCTTCAAATGGTGAAAACCATGCCCAACAGGAATCATTACAACGTTTTGCATCCAACATACCATATTTTGACTCTACCGACTGGAACCAAATTCCGTCCCCGGCCAGCCAGTTAACAGCCAAGCCGTGTACCAGTTCAGTAAGATTTTCCTCGGGCATATTCAACAGCGGTTCGGGAATGCCATCCTCAATCCCAAACCCCAGCAATTTACCTAAACGATTCAATTGAATTTCTTTGCTCTTTTCATAAGCCGTTTCCATTATATCAAGAGCCTTCTCGAAACCCATTTGGTGCTCTACTTCTTTAAACCAGAAAATGTGATGCACCATTGTTCTATGTATCATATCAACAGCCAACTCAGCCAATTCCTTCCGACGTTGCATTTCACTTTGCTGTTCTTGTCCCATTATAAAATCGGCCTCCCTTCTCAATCTTTAACGCGGAGCAGATTTGCTCCGCGTCATCTGGTGTATTCTGATGTGTTTTGAGTTGTTACTCCGATTTTAGTTTTTTAAACTCTTCAGTTAACAGCGGTACAATTTCGAAAAGGTCTCCAACTATACCATAGTCAGCGAGGTTAAAGATGTTTGCTTCTGGATCTTTATTGATTGCAACAATTACTTTTGATGATCCCATTCCGGCAAGATGCTGGATAGCTCCGGATATACCACATGCAATGTAAAGAGTTGGAGAAACTGTCTTACCTGTTTGACCAACCTGGAACTTTTCTTCGATCCATCCTGCATCTACTGCAGCACGAGAAGCTCCTACAGCGGCACCAATAACGTCAGCGCACTCTTCCAAAATCTTATAGTTTTCTGGACCCTTCATTCCACGTCCGCCTGAAATGATAATTTCAGCTTCTATAAGCTCAGGACGCTCAGAGGTCGCCATAACGATATCCTTAACGATCGCTCTAAGATCTGCAGGGTCAATTGTTGCAGTCTCATTTACTACTTCAGCCTTACGTGATTCATCCGGTGCTGCCACAGGGAATATGTTCGGACGAATTGTTGCTAAAATAGGTCTTACATTTGAAGTTACATCTGCAAATGCTTTTCCGCCGTAAATAGGACGCTTGAATTTCAAGAAGTTTTCTTGATCAATTTCCATTCCTGTACAGTCGGAAGCCAAGCCGACGCCAAGACGTTGTGCAAGCCTGGGAGCCAAATCCTTACCAACAGCTGTGTTTCCCATAAGTACAGCCTGTGGCTCTTCCTGACGGATTAGTTTGTTTAACACTGATGTGTAAGCACCTGTAGTATAATTTTCAAGTTTTTCGTCATCAACTAAATAAACCTTGTCCGCACCATAAGCTGCAACCTTATCAGCCAGCTCTGCTATACCCTTACCGAGTATAACTGCTGATAATGGTTCTCCAGTTTCATTTGCTATGATTCTTGTCTGGCTTAAAACCTCTAATGAAACTTTTCTTATTTCTGATTTGCTTTGTTCAATTATAACCCAAATTCCTTTAGCCATATCTAATCCTCCTCTCTATATTACCTTCGCTTCTTCACGCAGCAGCTTAGCTAATTCAGCAGCAACCTCTGCTGGTTCGCCTTCAATCTTTTTGCCTGCAGTGCGAGGAGTCGGTAAACTAAATTTTTGAACTGTCATTTTCGGCTGTAGATCGGAAGCATTGAGTCCCAAGTCTGCTAAGTTTAATACCTTAACTTCTTTTTTCTTGGCTTTCATGATTCCCATCATGCTAGGATATCGAGGAGTATTCAGTCCCTTTTGTGCTGTCAGGACTGCTGGCAAACTAAGTTCAATCAGTTCTGTTCCACCATCTATTTCACGAGTAACGGTTGCTTTATCTCCATCGATCTCAAGCTTAAGGATACTGCTTACCGAAGGAATATCCAACAAGTCAGCTAAACGAACGCCTACCTGGCTGGCACCGAAATCAACGGCGATTCGTCCCACCAAAATAATATCATATGGGATTTGAGCAATAGCTTTGGACAAAACTTCAGCGGTAACCCACTCATCAGGATTTTCTAATCCTGGATCAGTAATCAGCACACCCTTGTCACAACCCATAGCAAGAGCTGTTCGGATAGCAGCTTCAGCCTTTTCAGGACCCATGCTTACTACAGTTACTTCGCCGCCGAATTTTTCTTTAAGCTGAAGAGCTTCTTCGATTGCGAATTCATCATAAGGATTGATGATCTGATCAACACCAGTGCTGTCTATGTTTCCGCTGCCGTCTATTACTATTTTAGCTTCCGTATCAAAGGTTTGTTTTAAACATACGACAATATTCATACTATTTTCCTCCTTGCTGTTCAGATTTTACTGTTCTCTAAGAATGTTAGCGGCGATTACGATACGCTGAATTTCGCTTGTTCCTTCATAGATTTCTGTAATTTTAGCATCACGCATCATACGTTCAACCGGATATTCACGGGTATATCCGTATCCGCCCAGTATTTGAACCGCCTGAGTTGCTACAGCGTTTGCTGTTTCTGATGCAAATACTTTAGCCATAGCAGCATACTTTGATACAGGTTTTTTATGTGTAGCATAATGACATGCCTGATAAACCAACAAACGAGCAGCTTCAATCTGAGTAGCCATATCAGCTAGTTTGAATTGAATAACATCCATCTCAGCTAGAGTTTTACCAAACTGTACTCTTTCTTTTGCATACTTCATAGCTTCTTCGTAAGCGCCTTGTGCTATACCTAAAGCCTGAGAAGCAATTCCGATTCTTCCATAGTCAAGAGTCTGCATTGCAACTTTAAATCCTCTGCCTTCTTCTCCTAGCATATTTTCGGCAGGGATACGGCAATTTTCGAATACAAGCTCATATGTAGCAGAAGATCTGATACCCATCTTTTTCTCTTTTTTACCGAAAGAGAATCCAGGTGTGCCTTTTTCCACTATGAAAGCTGTTATTCCTCTGTTGCCTTTGCTCTTATCCATCTGAGCTGTAATTACATAAGTATCTGCATAGTAACCATTCGTAATGAATATCTTTGTTCCGTTAATAACAAATTCATCGCCATCACGAACTGCTGTTGTGCGTGTTCCCGAAGCATCTGAACCAGCCATAGGCTCTGTTAATCCGAAAGCACCCATTTTTTCGCCAGTTGCAAGTGGAACCAGGTATTTCTGCTTTTGTTCTTCTGTTCCAAACATGTATATTGGATTTGCACATAAGCTTGAATGCGCAGATATTATAACACCGAGGGATGCATCCACGCGGGATAATTCCTCAATTGTAATTGCATATGACAAATAGTCGGCTCCTACTCCGCCGTATTCTTCTGGGAATGTGATTCCTGCAAGTCCTAATTCTGCACATTTATTCCATAAATCAAGTGGAAATTCTTCCTTTTCATCACGTTCTGCAGATCCTGCTGCAACTTCTTCTTCAGCAAAGTCGCGAACCATTTTACGCATCATGATGTGGTCTTCATTTAATTCAAAATTCATATTTTTTACCTCACTTTTTTATTATTATTTTTTATATATCTATAAACCCATCTTCAAAATTTTTTTATCTATTTGGCTGATATCCCAGTTCAATTCCTGCAATTATACCCATGTGAATATTTGAGGTTCCTTCCAGTGTTTCGAAATGCTTAGCATCACGCAGCCATCTGCCGCATGGATACTCAGTTGAATAACCATAAGAACCATAGATCTTCATTGCCATATTTGCAGCATGTACTGCAGCTTGGCAGGCAAAAAGCTTAGCCATCGATGTTTCCTGTTGGCTTGGAAGCTTATTTTCTTTTAACCACGCAGCTCTGTATACAAGATATTTCGCTGCATCGTCTTCAAGCTTCATCTCTGCTATCTGCTGCTGAATCATCTGGAATTTTCCAATCGGTTTCCCGAACTGTATACGTTCATTTGCATAATTTACTGAACCTTCTAATGCTGCTGCTGATAATGCTGCTGCACCTGTTGCACATCCCATACGGGTGTTGTTCAGCATCCACATGCAAATCTGGAATCCTTTGTTCAGAGGTCCAAGAAGATTCTCTTTCGGAACTATTGCATTTTCAAATACTAATTCCGATGTTGGCGCAGGCCACATTCCTACCTTTGTATGGATTGGAATTCTTGTAACTCCCGGTGTATTGTTGTAATCAATTATAAAGCAGGATATCCCTCTTGGGCCACCGCCTTCTTCTGTTACTGCATATAGCAATCCTACATCACTAGTATGTCCTCCGGATATCCACATCTTCGATCCGTTGATTTCCCAGTGATCTCCCTTATCCTTTGCAAAGCACTTCATGCTTCCTACGTCCGATCCAGAGTTAGCCTCTGTTATCGCAAAGCTTCCTACATACTCTCCGCTTACCAGGCCAGGGATATATTTCTGTTTTTGTTCTTCTGTTCCCCATTCGTTAATCGTCATCGCAGGACCCCAGCAGTTCCCGCTGATGCTCAATCTCCAGGATGTGTGTACCTTTGCTATCTCATAAAGCGCAGTTACAGCCTCCATCCAACCCATACCATTTCCGCCATACTCTTCTGGAATGCTCCAGCCTAACAGACCAAGCTCTCCCATCTTTGTCAGTATCTCTCTGCGGTAATAATGGTTTTCTTCGTCTTGCTCAATATATGGTTTAATTTCTTTCTCGGCAAAATTTCTTGCCATATCCTGTACCATTTTTTGTTCTTCGGTCAAACCAAAATCCATAATAGAACCTCCCATCAATTTTATATTCTTT
>DUPP01000246.1 GCA_012838265.1 Clostridiales bacterium | reverse complement strand
GCCTCCATATTGTCCGAATCCATGCCGCATTGGTTTCGTAATTGTAAATCTAATATATACTGAATTTTTGAGTGAAATTATATTACTTGGAAATAGTGCAGGAAGTGGACGTGATATAATATATAAGAACTATTTATTGAATTTAAATTTTACAAGCTTTTTAATTGGAGACTTTTCATTATATAAGTTTTCTAATTTGCATAATGCTTATATTAGCATATTAGCTACTATAGGCTTGATAGGGATTTTACCATATTTTAGCTTATTGCAATCAACGTTTTTACAGATTAAAGAGAAGGGGATAGATCAAAGAAGTAAACAAATTGCATTTATTGGTTTACTCGGGATAATTATTCATAGCTCAGCAGAAGCTGCTCTTCTTGTTGCAGGAGGAGTATTTGGAAGTTCAGTGGGAATATTGTATTTGCTTACATTATCGGATGATTGAAAATATGGAAGCTTTAATTTTTTAGACATTTTGACATTGGTAAAATAAAATCTGATTTGTATCATTTATATTAGGTTTATTTAAAATTATTTATGAGAAAGGTTGCTAATTATGTGTACTAAGAGTTTAATCGAAAATGATATTTTACGTAGGCTACAGCTAACTGAAGTAGAAATATTAAAAGAAGTAGTTAGAATTTGCAAAGAAAATAAATTGCAATATTTTCTTATAGGGGGGACTCTTCTAGGTGCCATTCGTCATAAAGGGTTTATTCCTTGGGATGATGATTTAGATATAGCTATGCCTCGTAAAGATTATGAAAAGTTATTGAAGTTATGTGAAAAAGAATTAGATTCTAAGTATTATTTACATTCTTATTATAGTGATAGAGAATATTGGTTACCTTTTGCTAAAATAAGAAAAAATGGGACTGTTTTTGAGGATGAACATATTACATCTATTAATTCACATAAAGGGATTTATATCGATATTTTTCCTTTAGATAACGCTAATAGACAAAAAAGTTTTATTCAAGATATACAGGCAAAGATTGTAAAAAGAATATCCAACCTTGTTATTCAAAAAAGAGGTCTAAATGTAGCTGAACCAGGATTAGTAACAAAGATTATTTTGAACATGTTAAAACCCATAAAACTACAGTCATTAACAAAATTCCAAACCAAGGTAATGTCATATAATGGTAGGAATGATTCTGAATACCATATAAATTTAGGTAGTAACTATAATTACATCAAACAGACTATACCAAAAGAAAAATATTATCCTCCAATTAAGGTAGAATTTGAGGGGGAATTTTATAATGCACCTAACGATTGGCATTATATTCTAACGAGAATTTATGGTGATTATATGAAGTTACCACCAGAAGATAAAAGAGTTACACATAATCCCGTTAGATTAAAATTTGAAGGTGAAGATGAAATTATATTTTAATAAAAGAACTAAGGTGAGAATAATTGCAAAACTCAAGAACAGCTAATACAGCTAAAAATGCTTCGTTTGGTTTAGCAAGCCAAATAGTAAATATTATATTAAGTTTTATAAGCAGAACTGTCTTTATTTATGTTTTAGGAGTCGAATATTTAGGGATTAATGGGCTTTTTACAAACATATTAATGTTACTTTCATTTGCTGAACTTGGTATTGGAAATGCCATAATTTATGGGATGTATAAGCCCTTAGCGATTGATGATAAAGAGAAGATAAAATCATTAATGGCTTTATATGAAAAAGCCTATAGAGCTATCGGGCTATTCGTTTTTGTTGCCGGTTTATTAGTAATACCTTTTATGGATTATATTATTAAAGACGCACCTAATATAAACGAAAGCATTACTTTGATATATGTCCTGTTCTTATTAAATACTTCCCTTTCATATTTCTTTGTATACAAAAAATCAATAATAACTGCTGATCAAAAAAACTATGTTGTTTTGTTTTATCAGCAGTTATTCAAAATAGGTCAAACAATAGCTCAAATATTTTTTCTATGGCTAACAGGCCAATATCTAACATTCCTACTTATACAAATAATAACAACATTATTGGACAATATTTATGTGTCTAGAAAAGCAGACAAGATGTATCCGTTCTTAAAAGAAGGAAAGGTAAAAAGCCTTGAAAAAGAAGAGCGATCTTCAATATTTTCCAATGTTAAGGCATTATTTTTATATAAATTTGGATCGGTGATATTAAATGGAACTGATAATGTCATTATATCAGCAATCATTGGGATTAAAGCTGTTGGACTTAATTCAAACTATGTGCTTATCATATCAGCAATAACAGCCATTGTTGGGCAAATTATGAATGGTTTTACTGCAAGTGTAGGGAATTTAAATGCTGTAGGAAGTAATGAAAGCAAGGAAAGAGCTTTCAATAAGATATTTTTTGTCTCTGCCTGGATGTATGGATTTTGTGCAGTAGGTCTATATTTATTTCTTAACAAACTCATTGTTTTATGGATAGGAGAAGCATTTATTTTTTCAGATTTAGTGGTATTTGCCATTGTTCTTCACTTCTATGTAAACAGTGTTCACTTCACAGCTTATACTTACAGAGTAACCATGGGTCTATTCGTCCAAGGAAGATGGGCTCCATTAGCAGCTACTGTTATAAATATTGCACTATCATTTTGGCTAGGCAGCACAATTGGAATAGCTGGCATATTTTTTGCTACATCTATAGCTAGGCTACTTACTACTGGAATTGTTGATCCTATCCTGGTCTATCGGAATGGATTTGATAAAAGTCCTTTGCGTTACTATTTTAGATACTTCTTCTTTGTCGGGTTATTTATAGGGCTATATTTTCTTATGAAGCTAAGTGTTTCATTTATCTCAATAGCAGGATTGAGTGGTTTAATAATTGAAGTTGTTGTTGTAAGTTTATTGTTCAATATCATTATGGCAGCAATCTTTTGGAAATATCAAGATTTTGTTGAAATCAGAAAGGCAATTACAACTATTATTCAGAGCAAGACCAAAAAAAGCAGCAACTTATAATTCGAGGTGATAAATTGTTTTATTTAGATTCTAAAAATGAAGAGATGTGTTGTGGATGTCAAGCTTGTGAACAAGTATGTCCTACAGACTGTATTTCGATGATTGAAGATAAAAAAGGGTTTATCTATCCTTTTAAAAATGAAGAGAAATGTATAGAGTGTGGGTTATGTGAAAAAGTCTGCCCCTTTGTGCAAAAGAAAAAGATAGATATTAACTTTAATGGTCTACCAAAGGCCTACTACGCTGCAAATAAAAATGTAGATACATTAATGGCTAGTGCATCTGGAGGAGTATTTACATCAGTTATTGACACTTATTGCAAAGAAGACTTTGCTATCTTTGGTGTTCAATTTGATGATAGATTTAAAGTTATTCATTCTTATTCCGAATCTATCGAAGAAGCTAAAAAGTACAGAAAATCTAAATATGTTCAAAGTGATATAAATAATTCATTTAAACAAGCAGAAACTTTTCTAAAAGAGGGAAAAAAAGTTTTATTCACAGGAACCCCTTGTCAGGTTGCCGGTCTAAGACTGTTTCTTAGAAAAGATTACGAAAATCTATTTTGTTTAGACTTAGTCTGCCATGGAGTACCGAGTCAAAACATCTTTGATAAATACATGAAATATATTGAAGAAAAGTATAAAGGGAAAATAACAGATTTTACTTTCAGGCATAAGTTACTAGATAAAAATGGGAAATGGAATTCTCGAAATGTAAAAATAAAAGTCGGTGACAAAGAACTTGTTATGAACTCAAGCGAAGACAAATACTTAAAGGGGTATCACAGTGGGTTATTTTACCGTCCATCTTGTTATAATTGTCAATATGCTAATCCAGAGCGGATTTCTGACATAACAATGGCAGATTTTTGGGGCGTTGAAAAACTATTCCCTGAAGAGGATGTTCATAAGGGGATATCCGTTATACTTGTTAATACTCCAAAAGGACAAGAAGTACTAAAAGGACTTACAGAAACAATGAATTTAAAAGAAGTGGGTTTAGATTATGTTATCGAGAGTAACGCTCAATTAAATCGTCCAGCAAAAAAACATTTAAAATATGAAGACTTTTTCAAACACATAAATAGTGATCCATTTGATGTAGCTGTGGACAAGTGTATACCTAAACCGCCATTGACAAAAATGATAGCTTCTAGGGTATTACCAAATGAAGTTAAGAAAATTATAAAGAAAATAATTAAATGGAGGGGTTAAATTGTCTACCTTGAATGAATTCAAAGAAAAATTTAAGGTTAATAAGTACAAAATTTATGAGTCAGAGCACTGGATATGGTCCCTGAGGCCGCATCAGGCAACACTTGGGGCTGGAATTCTTTCTTTAAAAAGAGAATGTCCTACGTTTTCAGAGTTGAAACCTGATGAATATGCTGATTTAAATAACATTATAAAAG
>DUPP01000023.1 GCA_012838265.1 Clostridiales bacterium | reverse complement strand
ACTCCTATTTCTTTCTTCTGTTTTCACTATCATTTTTCTTGATTGTGCAGAATATTATATCATAAGCGCAATCTGAATCTTGGCTTGTTTTGCTGAGACGCAATAAATGCATCCAAATAAAACTGGAAGGGTTTTATCACAGAAATTGTATATATTATAACATAAAATTATTGCAGTCTATTATTTTTTATATGGTAAATCCTTTTTCGGATATCAAATATAACATCTGCTAATCCTATCACGAGCAAAATGGTCTGACCAATCCAAATAAGAATTAAAATCGTTACCATAAACAGGATCACCAGCTTGGGAATATTTTTAACATAACCAAAGAAAAATAACACAGCTATACCCTGTATGACCATAAAAAAGCTGAATAACATTCTTAAGTTAAACATTATCAATCCCTCGTCTATGATCCCTGCCGATGCAGACAAATATGCCAGAATATAAATGAGAAGTGAACCTATAACAATGCTTTTGGGCAGCGAAAAGGATCGCATGGGCGGTAATGTAGTAATTCTTTGTCCAGATTTGCTTAGTATCCAGGAAATAATCCCATAATTAATATAAGAAATCACTAAGCAAAGGAGAATTAATATCCCAGGAACAGCCAGGCTCATTGTTTCCTTGACATAATCCAACATAAGCTGAAGCTCTTCAGGCTCTGGCATCTCCATACCCAACATCGCATACCGTTCTGCAAATTTCATATCTTCGAGAGTTACACTGTTCATTCCTTCATTGATTAACTCAAAGAAAGAGACTCCCGTCAATATCCAAAACATCATTAAGAGAGAAGCTACTCCAGCCATAGCAGCAATAGCTCCTTCCAAAATTCCCCTATAAGCATTGCGATTAGAAAGCATGTTTTTAATCAAGATTGGTATAGGAACAATAATCATTATTATAAGTATCAAAGGTATAAACATACAAACTCCTTTTCATGAACAAAAAGAAGCGATTTCTCGCTTCATATCTTTTGTTATCATATGTGCTCTAGTGATTAGTCAGCTGTATAAGGCAATAATGCAACGATTCTTGCTCTTTTGATTGCCTTTGTTACTTCTCTCTGATGAACAGCACATGTTCCTGTTATTCTCTTTGGAAGAATCTTTCCTCTATCTGTAATATATTTTCTAAGCTTATCTACATCTTTATAATCTATGGTTTCTGTCTTGTCAGCACAAAACTGGCATACCTTTTTTCTTCTCATGCCTCCACGCTTCCTCTCCATCATGGTCTATTTTTACCTCCTAATTTTCATTTGCTTAATTTATTTAATTAATAAAATAAATACAGCAAATGCTTAAATTTTGTTTAGTTTTAGAAAGGTATATCATCATCGTCATCAAGAGCTTGAAATCCATCTGGGATTTCCGGGGCAATCTTATTTTGATTATTATCAAGCCCGAATCCGTATTCTGAGCCAGCCCTATCGCCCCACTCTAAAAATTCTACTCTATAAGCAATGACATCTGTGGTATATACTGTAACACCTTCTTTGTTTTTATAACTTCCCGTCTGTATTCTACCTTGAACTGCTGTGAGTCGACCTTTGGCTAAATATCTTTCGCAGTTTTCTGCTTGTTTTCCGAATACGGTGATTCGAATAAAGTCAGCCTGTTTCTCCTTTGAAAAAGGCCTGTCTACAGCCAAAGTAAACGTTGCCACCGCGTTCTGACTTTCTGGAATATATCTCAGCTCAGGGTCTCTGGTCAATCTGCCAATCAATACTACATTATTCAATGTTTTATACCACCCTTTCTGCTTGTGTGATATTTCGGTTTATGAAACCTCCATATCTTATTTCGCTGACTGTCTATTGCTGCTTAAAACTTACTATTTCTCATCTTTATTAATTATGATATGTCTTATGAATGAATCGGAAATCTTAAGTCTTCTGTCCAGCTCTTTTGGAAGTTCAGGGCTTCCTGTGAATTCTATTACTACATAGTATCCTTCGTTTTTCTTCTGAATTGGATATGCAAGCTTTCTGTTGCCCCAAACGTTTACTTTTCCTACTTCACCATCGGCAGTAATAACTTCCTTCACCATTTCAATTGCAGCTTCTTTCTTATCGTCTTCTAGTTCTGCCTGAATGATGAACATGACTTCATAATTATTGTTCATTTTTTCACCTCCCTGTGGACTAAATGGCTCTAAAATAGAGCAGAGAGCATTATTTTGAAATTCAAAATTCAATGCTTTACTAGTATACCATAAAAAATTAAATATGCAAGTAAATTTTAGAATTACCTTTCTGCAACTGTGTTAAAACACGAACCATCTCATCGATTTCTTCTCTGGTATTATAAAAAGCGATAGATGGCCTAATCGTACTTTCCAATCCGAACCTTCTTAATATTGGCTGAGCACAATGATGTCCAGTTCTCACTGCTATTCCTTCTTCGTTAAGTGCACTGCCTATTTCCTCATCCTCATACCCCTTTAAGGTGAAAGATAGTATCGATGTCTTCTCGAGAGCCGTCCCTACAAGTTTAAGTCCAGGAATCGATAACATCCTTTCTTGTGCATATTCTAACAGATTATGCTCATACAGAAATATCTTTTCTTGTCCGATCGACATAACATAATCCAATGCAGCACCCAATCCAATTGCATCTCCAATGTTTCCAGTTCCTGCTTCAAATCTCTCCGGAGGTTCTTTATATATAGTTTTTTCAAAGGTTACATCTTTTATCATATTGCCTCCTCCTTGGTAAGGAGGCATCTGCTGCATTATTTCAGATTTTACGTAAACTGCTCCAATTCCTGTTGGACCATATACCTTATGACCCGAAAATACATAAAAATCACAATCTAATTCTTTTACATCTACGACAAGATGAGAGACAGCTTGTGCGCCGTCTACCAATACCTTTGCTCCATAGCAATGGGCTAAACGTATTATATCCCTAACTGGCGTAATCGTTCCGATAGCATTAGAAACATGGGTTATCGATACTAATTTTGTTTTTTCATTCAAAAGTTTATTATATTCATCTAGAATAATTTGGCCTGAGCTATCAACAGGGATTACTCGGAGGATAGCGCCAGTTTCTTCACAGAGCATCTGCCAAGGTACTATGTTTGCATGATGTTCAAGCTGCGAAATTATGATTTCTTCGCCCTTTCTGATATTTTGTTTCCCGTAAGTTTGCGCAATTAAATTTATGCCTTCAGTGGCACCCCTCACAAAAATGATTTCTCTGGATGAAGAAGCATGGAGAAAATTCGAAACTTTCTCCCGTGCCGATTCATATGCATCAGTCGCTCTTGCAGCTAAAGTGTGAGCCCCTCTGTGAACATTGGAATTTTCATGCAGATAATAATACTTGAGCCGTTCTATCACGTATGTTGGTTTCTGAGTAGTAGCCGCATTATCAAGCCAAATTAATTGTTTCCCTTTGATCTTTTCAGAAAGAATCGGAAAATCTTTACGTATTGTATGAACTGGAAAAGACTTAATATGATCTTCTCCGATGCCATTAATTATGTTTGCTTTTACTTCCCTAATTCTATAATCTAAGTTTCTTTCTTTTATCAAAGGTACTGGATGAAAGGTCCATTTATTCGTAGTCATAATAGTTCCCAACTTCTACATTTTCAAGTACACCTACAGCATCGCTTGTCAGAATGCAGATAGAGCTGTAAAGCAAGAGCAAGTAAGAACCAATGCCTTGATTATCGATCCCCATGAATCTTATTGATAGACCCTTTGATTGTTCTCCTTGAAGACCAGATTGATAGAGACCTATTACCCCTTGTTTTTCTTCCCCAGTTCTAATCAGCAGAATATTTGTCTTGCCAGTTTGCCCTTTTGGATGCAATTGCCCGTCAATGTGCAGTTTGTTGGTAGGAATCAAAGGGATGCCTCTCCAAGATATAAAAGGGTTGCCATGCAGTACCACTGTTGCAGGCGGAACTCCTCTCCTTGTACATTCTCTTCCAAAAGCTGCAATTGCTCGCGGATGAGCCAGAAAAAATGATGGCTCCTTCCAGACCTTTGTAATCAATTCATCTAAGTCGTCAGGGGTAGGGTACCCCTTACGAGTGCTGATCCTCTGTACGCTATCAGTATTTTTTAAGAGCCCGTAGTCAGGGTTGTTGATAAGCTCATACTCCTGCCGCTCCCTTAACCATTCCACACTTAAACGAAGCTGCTCTTCACTTTGGTCTAATGGCTTACTGTATATGTCTGATACCTGAGTACTGATATTCACAATAGTGGATATGGGATTTAATATATATTCTCTAGGGGTTGTTTCATAATCCACATACCCCTCTGGGATGAATTCATAACCCACCTCTTGATTTAAAATATATAAAGGGTCCTTTCTTTCCTTCACTTTATTTAAACGCAAAATACCATTTTCTAAGGGTTTCCATTCAAGCAACTTCAATAGCCATCTAGGTGTAATAGATTCAAATTGCGGCGCAGTCTTTGTGAATTCGGCTAATTGATATGCTGCTTCGGATGTTAGAAAATTGGCCTTTGCTTTATCTCCTAAATGATGTCTCTGTTCTGTTTCATTGTATTCAGACATGTTATAATCATCCTCTCTATTTTTTTGTTTGTAACTCGTCAAAAATAAAGCAGCCATTAAAAATTGCATGCAGTTCATGTACTGCTCTTGTCAGCTAATGTGCAGTTCATTAATCATGGTAATACTTGTATTCTTCAATTAGTATGATTAAAATGAAAAAAAATATTTAATGAATCACACTTTTATCCTCAGCGCATAATATATAGTATATATTTGCTAATCTCCTCTAGCTTCATTAAATCTTTTCGACAACTTAATATAATTAAACACCTCGAGTTTTCGCGCCTGCAGCAATGCAGGCGCTTTTAATCGTATTAATAAAATTTCTAGAATCTTGCACCCTATTTTTTGATTTTCATAAAATAAAAGGAGAAACATACGAAAGGAGATAGTTACCTTGAAAAATATAGAAACCCAATCAAGTCGCGGCTTTCAGGAGCCCTATATAGGTATGCCTGTTAGGGGCATCAGAGACTATGACTGCTATCGATGTCCTGAGCGAGACCTAGAGCGAGGTCCAGCACGAGAATATATCAGACCTGATTGTGAAATGCCCGGATATGCTGAATCCTCGTGTGATGCAGTCGATGTCTGCCGTGTTGGCATGGCTTATGTTCCCATGCAGCGTTGGCGCGATATATATGATACGAAAAAGGCATTATCACGTGGGACAATTTTTGCAGAGCTGGATATGCCATTTTTAGGAGGAGGTGGCCGTTAAAATGGATTCTAGAAAAGAATTATTAAATAAAATAAGGGAACTTGAATTTGTGATATATGACACCGGTCTGTACCTTAACACTCATCCTACAGATCAAGAAGCCTTACGTCATTACCATTGCCACAGGGAATTGCTGGAGGCAGCCATCGACGAATATATTTCATGCTACGGTCCATTGACCATGGACTCGGTATTATCAAAAAATAAATGGACCTGGATCGAAAAACCATGGCCCTGGGAACTGGAGGCATAAGATATGTGGATATATGAAAAAAAATTACAGTATCCTGTTAAAATCAGACGTCCTGACCCTGCAGCTGCAAAGGTAATTATTACCCAGCTCGGAGGACCGGATGGAGAGCTTGCAGCTTCCATGCGATATCTGTCACAGAGATACTCCATGCCATTTAAAGAAGTTATCGGTGTCTTGAATGATATCGGTACTGAAGAGCTTGCGCACCTTGAAATGATCAGCGCAATCGTACATCAGCTTACAAGGAATATGACTATTGAACAGATTAAGGAAGCAGGCTTTGATACGTATTTCGTTGACCATACAGCGGGGATTTATCCGCAGGCAGCGTCTGGTACACCGTTTTCCGCTAAATTTTTCCAATCAAAAGGCGACGCAATAACTGACCTTGTGGAGGATATGGCAGCAGAACAAAAGGCAAGAACAACCTATGATAATATACTGCGTCTGGTAGACGATCCAGATATAAAAGAGCCAATAAAATTCCTCCGTGAACGTGAAATCGTTCATTTCCAAAGATTTGGCGAAGCCCTTCGCATTGTTCAGGATAATCTTGACTCTAGGAATTTCTATGCATTTAATCCTGAATTTGATAGACCAAGGCGATGATTATATTTCATATGCTGCACGAAACAATTATTCTTAAACCGGCATGCAAATGCCGGTTTTTTATTTGCTTGATTTTTGATTATATTAAAGAATATACTGTTCTAGTTATAGAAATATTGAACCCAAATAATTGTTTCTTTTCCGCATTGTTTTTATATGCTAGAATAAGAAAGTAATTACTGAAAACACTTAATAGTGACAGCGATATAAGGTTTCACAAGTCACCACTATTACATTTTACGGAGGAAAGATTTATGGCTTTTGGTTTATTTAAAAGAAATGTGGCTGCGGATACTATTATTATGGGAGGCAAAATTTATACACAAGATTTAAATTTACCATGGGCTGAGGCTGTCGCGTGCAAGGATGGAAAAATTATCGCAGTCGGAGACTATGAAGCCTTAAAAGATTTTGAAGGCAGAAATACTGAATTCATATACTTGGAGAATGGTATAATGTTGCCAGGATATATTGACACCTGCGGACATCCTGTCATGAATGCTTTTGCAGATTCCTGCCTATATTTGAAACCCGGCAATTTAGAGTATACTCTTGCACAAATTTCAGAATATGCTTCCCAGAAAAGGGAATCTCGTATTATCTTCGCATATGGTTACAATGAAAATATTTTAAATGATATGGAGCCAAAGGAAACTAGAGAATGCCTTGACAAAATATCTAATGACAAGCCAATCGTGATTCTTGGAATGAGTGGACTCCACTGTTGGTTCAACACCTTCGCTTTGGAAGTAGTTAAGGCTGCTGCAATTGAAGATGAAATTGATACGGTTTCGCTCCAGTATTTACTGAGTGTATTAGAGCCAATAGATTTTGATACTATGCCTGAACGAGTACCTTATGATATGCAAAAATACTCAAAAAGAGGCTTTACTTCTGTTTTTGATTGTGGTGCACCTGAATTCTTTGCATCAATTTATCAGAATATGATGATAAGTCTATTTCATGAAAAAATGATAAAGCAAAGATTTTATGGTTCTTTACTTATAAACCGCGATGCAGATCCCAGAATGGTTATTCATAAACTGAAACAATATAAGACAAATTGTATTGAACTCGATGGATTAATTAATTTTAATACCTTAAAGCTTATCGTTGATAGAACTCAAGATCAAAATTTTCTTTCTAGTACATTTTTAAAAGATATTTGCATGGAAGCAGGAGATAAGGGGTTTAATGTGCACGTAGATGCCATTGGAAAAAAAGCAGTATTTGAAACTATCGATGCAATGGAATCGGTCATATCTGCAGGCTATAAAAAGAGTTCTTTTACCATTGCGCATGATGAAACCTTAACTCCGGAGGAATTGATTAATACAAGCTTCCGTCAGGAGATCAAAGAATCGCCAGGTACAATTTATAAATCAGATATTGATTGGCTTTGTATTCAAAATGTAAATAGCATAGAAATGGCAATAGACATTTTAACAATCGATGGGGCAATACAGCTTGGCATTGACAATGATTATGGATCGATTGAAAAGGGCAAACGTGCTGACTTTGCAGTTTTTAACGACAATCCATTTGATCTGGAGAATCTTTCTGATTTTAAAGATTTACAAGCTGTCATGACTATAATTGAAGGTAAAATTGTATACAATGCTCTGGAAAGCGAATAATCTTACTTTTTATCATTACTTAATACTGTGGTTATCTGACCTATAGATGATTTCCCCGTTGATGATTGTAAACAATGCAACTGTAAAAATATCCATAGGGTTACCGTTAAAAATAGCAATATCCGCATCTTTCCCTACTTCCAGGCTTCCAATTCGATCTGCAACATTGCATATTTCCGCTGCATTGATCGTTATGGCCTTAAGTCCTTCTTCAATTCCGAGACCTTCCTTAGCAGCCAAACCGGCACAAACTGGAAGGTATTGGATCCTGGATACGGGATGATCTGTGCATATTGCAACCTTTACACCATTATTATGCAAAATACCCGCTGTTTTAAAATCCATATACTGAATCTCAATTTTATTTCTGGAAGAAAGAGTTGGACCAACAATAGCTGGAAACCCTGAAGCCTGAATTTCCTTGGCTATTAAATGACCTTCCGTGCAATGATCCAAAGTCATGTTAAGGTCGTATTCCTTAGCAATCCGTATTGCAGTCATGATATCGTCTGCCCTGTGAACATGCGCTTTGATTGGAATTTCCTTTCTAAGAACTGGAAGCCAACATTCCATTTTAAAGTCTTCCTCAAATTCTTCTCCACTTTCCTCTGCCTTTTCCTTGTTTTTCTGGTAGAGTTTTGCATTAAATAATTCTTTTCTAAGCAGAGCTGCTATAGTCATTCTCGTTGATGGTTTAATTCCGAGTTCGCTATAAGTAGATTTCGGGTTTTCTCCTAAACCGACTTTCATAGCTGCAGGCTGGAGCACAACCATATCATCGACAGATCGTCCGTTTGCTTTAATAAATACAAATTGACCTCCAACAATATTTGAACTGCCCGGACCAACCATCATTGAGGTGATACCCGCACTAATAGCATTGTGAAAAGCGGAATCCATAGGATTGATTGCATCAAGGCCACGGATATACGGAGTCACTGGATCTTTCATTTCATTACAGTCATCCCCTTCAAAGCCTTTTTTCTCCTCAGTAATCCCTATATGACAGTGAGATTCTATAAGACCAGGCATTACCCAGCAACCTGTTGCATCAATGACCTCTGATATCTCATGTTGATCTCTTATTTCAATAGTAGTACCGATTTTAGCAATCTTACCGTCCTTAATCAGCAGGGATCCCGGATCATAGGTGGTTCCTGCCATGGTCATGATCTTGCCATTTTTTATAAGTATCATAAAGGGTCTCCTTTATTTGAGAGATTATGAAATATATTTTTAGCATATATCTTAAATTTATCTTAAATTTTTGCAATAAAAAACAAGAAGTAGTTTTCACTACCTCAAGTTTTTTTGAAAAGTACCTAGCAATTATTATTGTTTCTAAGGTTATAATATTCTTCCTGATTACGCAAATTTTTGTTGTCCTGAGTATTTTTTAAGTTTTTCTTGTTGTTGCGTAAATTTTTGTTTTGGTTAATATCTAGGTTTTCAAAATTTTTGTTGTTTCTGTTATCCATAACTTTCACCTCCGTCATTCATTATTATTTTCAAATCGAATTTTGTTATTCACATTTTAGAATTATTAAAATTTTTCTATTTTTAATGGGTAAATTTCCACACATACTTAATCGAGTTTCGATTGAGATGTAAAAAAAAGAAGCCGTTCAGCTTAAAATGAACGACTTCATTTTTATATCTACTCTTATTTTCCCCAAAGTATCTGAGGATACAAACCTTTATCCTTAAGGGATTGTAGAGCGTTTACTACTGACTCTCTATCTTCCTTATACGTAACCCCATACCATCGATCCGTAGATCTCAATACTTTAACTTTTGCTTTTCCTTCTCTAATAAGCTGATCTACAGCAACTGGTAAAAGATATTCACTTGTTAATGGGTTTTCTTTTAGTGCCGTATCTAAAAATGCCGGGAAGCCCTGTTCTAGTTCCTTCATCATACTAGGCGTAAATCCCCAGAAGTTCATAGATACTGTAGATTCACCAGGCACTTCTATCCAATCTGTATCATTTTCCGTATATTGTATCTTTCCATCGCGCCACATTATCTTTTTCCGTTCATTAATCCTTGTGAGATAATCGTTTGCATCAGTCTCACATACCCCTCTTGCTACATGCCCATTTTCTGTTAATGTATTTTTCAGAAGATATCCAATCATACTATAGCTATATTGATCTCCGTCTTCCGCTTTTTCCAAAAATTCGTACATAGACTGGAAAGCACTGGGTCCATAATAGTCATCCGCATTGATTACTGCAAATGGCCCGTCTACCTTATCTCTGCAGCTCAACACTGCATGGCATGTACCCCAAGGTTTTACACGCCCCTCTGGTACTGAATATCCGTCCGGCAGATCGTTTAAATCTTGAAAAGCATATTCTACCTCAATAAATCTTCCTGCTTTGTCGTCAATCAGTGTCCTAAAGTCTTCTTCCATTTCTTTCTTTATAATAAAAATAACTTTTTTAAATCCTGCCATAACGGCATCATATATGGAAAAGTCAATGATCAACTCACCTGCAGAGCCAACCGGATCCATCTGCTTAAGTCCGCCGTATCTGCTTCCCATTCCAGCTGCCATAACTATTAATACTGGTTTTTTCATTCACATACACCCCTTTATTTCATTTTATTTACTTAGTCTATGCTCGCATTATTTTACCACTTTATCCAATATTATACCATGATTACCATATTTAATACTAATAATCCTATTGTATTCGTCTTTTAACGCCGTATATAATATAGTATGATTATGCACTTAGTATAAGAATTGAACTGTATATAATTTGATAAAGTGTTAGGAGTGAAGCGTATGGAATTGCCAAATCGTATATTCTTAATTGGCTATATGGGATCGGGAAAAACGTCTGTGTCAAAAATTTTAAGTAAATTAACTGGATTTCGATATATAGATATGGATTACGAAATTGAAAAAGCAGAAAGTATGTCGGTTCGAAATATATTCATGAAATACGGAGAGCATGAATTTCGAAATAAGGAAGCAGAACTTCTAGATGTGATATGTAATGTGACAAGCGCAGCTGATATTATGGCTGGAGAAAAAATTACTGCACAAAAAAATACCACAAAAGCTAATAAGTATAATGCCTTCGTAAATATAAAGGAACCTCTCATCGTTTCCTGTGGAGGAGGTATCATTCTAGATGAACTTAATCGTATTATTTTAAAGAATCAATGCACAGTATTTCTTGAGGCTGATCCTGAATTGCTATTTCAAAGAGTTAATGGAGATACTAACCGACCATATGCTTATATGGATATCTCCGATGAAAATGAACGGAAGTTAAGATTTCTTGAACTATATAAAAAGAGAGCGCCTCTTTATAAAGAGACGGCTTCTATTATAATCCAGACTAATGGTAAATCTCCGGAAACAATATCAAAAGAAATACTGAACCAATTACAAAAGTAACGCCCAAAGAAATGTTTCCTGGGAAAACATTTTAAGTGCTGATTCTCCCGTTCTCATTTTCCTGAAGCTCAATCAACTTTGTTTTAACAATTTTTTCAACTTTTTCGGCAAGGTTATTTGCTTCAGACTTTAAAAGAGTCTTTGTCTCAATTGCAGGATGGATGAAAAAGTCAACCGATACTCCGGATTGAACATAACCCAATTCTTCGTAGACGCGATATGTGCCATTCAAGGTAACCGGAACAACCGGAATACCTGGTTTTGTTGCCAGCCTTAGACTGCCTTTTTTAAACTCACCCATTTGCCCTCCTTTGCTTCTGGTTCCTTCTGGAAATATGACCAAGGAAAAGCCCTGATTCAATAATGCAATGCCTTCTTCTATAGTTTTAAGGGAAGATCGAGGATCCTCCCGTTCTATAAAGATACTCCTGATATCTCTGATCCATTCACCAAAAACTGGTATTTTCTTTAAGGATGATTTTGCTACAAAGCCTATCTGTTTCTCCGTTATTGCTGCACAGTATACTGGTATATCCGCATATCCTTGGTGGTTCGATACAAACAGCACTGGCCCGTCAGGTATATTCTCAATTCCCATTACGTTAAGATTTATCTTATATTTTTTCATGAGTCCCCGTCCCCAGGTGGAAGTTGAAATGAGTATCTGCTCTCTTTCTTTTTCTAAATTCCCTGAGTCCCTAAACTCTTTTATATTATAGTGAAATGATCGAAGATGCCTCAAATTAAAATACATCCAGGCTCCAAAGCTAATATTTTTTAGTATTTTTTTCATTATGCCCTCCCTCTGGTCATACCTTAAGATGTTAAAAGCTATTTATGCTCCTTGTTATAAGCCTCCAAACCCTTTCCTAATATTTCTATAGCTCGTTTTAGTTTATCTGGTTCAAGAACATAAGCTATCCTAATTTCATCTTTTCCAAGACCTTCAGTAGCATAAAAACCTTCACCCGGTGCAGCCATTACGGTTTCTCCGTTATCATCAAAATTCTTCAACATCCAGATTAGGAATTCTTCGGCATTCTTTACCGGAAGCTTGCAAATTAAATAAAACGCCCCCTCCGGCTTAGCACAGAAGACTCCTGGTATTTTTCTCAAGCATTCATATACCACATCTCTACGTTTTTTGAATTCATCTCGGATTTGGTGTATTACACGCAAACCTGTGGAATATAACCCTACCGCTGCATGCTGTTCAATGGTTGATACAGCTAAACGCCCCTGACACAGCTTGGAAATCAGGCTGAGTATCTCATCATTTTTTGTTATGGCAGCTCCAATTCTTGCACCACAAGCGTTGAACCGTTTAGATACACTATCAATTAAAACTAATCTATCATGAACATCCTCAAGAAACCCAAAGCTTGTAATCTTAGCATTGTCAAAAACCATTTCTCTGTACACTTCGTCAGCGATGATATAGAGATCATGCTCTTTAGCCACATCCGCAATCATTCGTATTTCTTCTTCCCAGAGCACTGTGCCAGTTGGATTCCCTGGATTTGTTACTACAATAGCTTTAGTTTTCTCAGTTATTTTTTGTTCTATCAAAGCTCTGTCTGTAACATGAAAACCATTTTCGACATAGGTAGTAACGCCTACAGGTTTAGCTCCAGTTATTGCAAAAAAAGTGTTGTAGTTGGAGTAATAAGGTTCAAAGATAATGATTTCATCTCCCGGCTCTATAATTGCAAATAAAGTGAACATAAATGCTTCTGTACCACCGGTCGTTATATATATATTTTTTTCATCTATGTTTATCCCCGATTTTTGATAATAGCTTGCCACTGCTTTAAGAAGTTCAGGAATTCCCTGAGATGGCATATATTCAACAGTTTGTTCATGGAATGCATGTATATACTCATAATATTCGTCAGGAATACAAAGGTCAGGTTGGCCTATATTAAGTTTATATATTTTCTTCCCCTTAGCTTCTGCTTCAACTGCATATTTTGTCAGTATTCTAACAGAGGAAGCCTCCATATTAGATATCTTTTTTGATAATGGTTTCATTCTTTTTCCTCTATTCATAATTTATGTCATTATAATCTTAGTTTATATTTTTTAATATCTTTTGTCGTCACACTATTCTATTATACCGTAGGTGTAAAAACAATAGAAATTCAATATTTAGTTAAATTCATCAAAAATTCTGTAAGTGTTCGAAGAATTTTCTGAATAATCTTATTATCGCCGAAATATATCCACATTTACTTAATTGTTTATCTATTTATGTGTAAATATTCTACTTTTCTACACCTTCTCATTACAGCTTATGGGTATCATAATTACCGTTAATGTTTTGTTGATGGGAAACTGCAACCAAACACTTTTATTGTATAAAATCATATAATGCATAATAGTAAAGGATTAAAAACTTTACAATGTTCCCTTCAAGGAGGATGAATTAATAAAATGAATAAAACAATAAATAGTCCACAATGCCGTGATTGCATATGTGAATTTAATAGACTTGAAGAAGCACGTTTCTGGGCAAGAATAATGCAAGAACATGCTCTTTTCATAAAACTTGGCTTACCTGCAGAAGAACATGAGCTTAGAGAAGAAGCTGAAGATTTTATTTTGATATTTAAAGAACTTCGCGCAAGACTTGATAGAGTGTCTAGATTGGAAGGCGATCTATTAAGAGATCTGATAGAGGCAGTAAAGGAGTTTATTGAATTCAAGGCTAAATTGCTAAGAATTCTTATTCAGTGCAAAGCGCCTCCTGGCAGCAACTATCCACTTCTTCTTGATCACATCAGACGGGAAGCGATGCATTTCCTGGAGTTGCTGAAAATGCCTGTGCCGAAAGATCCTTTAAGCACTCTATTGCGAGAAGAAGTATTTTGGATACGACAAATGAAAGAACACATTGAGTTCATGATACACCTGCTCGATCCATCTGAAAGAGAATTATTAGAAGTTTTACAGGAGACCAAAAAAACTTTCTCCCGATTACTTGAAACTGCCCGTGATTTAGAATCAATGGATGAAACAAGACCGAGGCATTTTAATACAGTCATACGCTTTACTGAGAATGTCATCAGTAATACAATGGCACTTCGCGACTTAAAAGCCACTGCATTTGAATTGGCAAAGCTGTGTGAGCTATTAAGTATTGTATCAACACCTCTTTTGCTAGATCATATACGGCGAGAAGCTGATAAATTCCTGGACGAAATGCAGTTGCTGCTTCCTGAGGTCATTAGATGCAACTCAACACTTAAAGAAGATAATTTTAACGATTTTATGAAAAAATGTTTTTAGAATCAGTTTTATGGTTCTAAACTACAGGGCTTTCTGAATAATTCCAGAAAGCCCTACATTTATTTTTCTTATTTTTATTGTCACCCTTTTGCTAAACCTAGTCCAAACTTATTTTTAACTCTATCCATGGTTCTCTCAGAAATAGCTGCTGCTTTTTCTGCGCCCTCATTTAATATGCGAATTAGCTCTTCCGATTCTCGAATTTCGTTATATCTTTCTTGTATAGGAAGAATTGCTTCAACTACAATATCCACAAGATCTTTTTTAAACGCACCATAACCATAACCCTCATATTTTTTTTCTATATCTTCTACTTTCAATCCCGAAAATGAACTATAGATATTAATAAGATTGCTGATGCCCGGTTTTTCCTTCATATCAAACCTTATGCTTCCCTCTGAGTCAGTTGTTGATTTCATAATGGATTTTTTAATTTTACTTGCATCATCTAAAAGAGAAATACGGCTATGAATATTTTTCGCACTTTTGCTCATCTTTGAAGTAGGATCATCCAAGGACATGATTCTTGCCCCTTCTTTTAAAAACCGCCCTTCTGGAACAACAAAGGTTTCACCGTACTTATTGTTCACTCGTATTGCAAGATCTCTAGTAATCTCTATATGTTGTTTTTGGTCGCTCCCTACTGGCACTATATCGGTATCATAAAGCAGTATATCTGCCGCCATCAAGATTGGATAAGTAAACAATCCAGTTGGGGCTGATTCGTTTTCTCTGCTTTTTTGCTTAAATTGTATCATTCTAGAAAGTTCACCTGTATATGAGTTGCACATGAGTATCCATGCCAGCTCCGCATGTCCTGAAACCATAGATTGCACAAAAATTGTTGACTTTTTTGGGTCTAAGCCTACAGCAAGATATAATGCTGCAACATCCAATATATTTTTATTGAGTATCTTGGGCTCTTGGGGTAATGTAATGGAATGAAGGTCAACAATGCAATAAATACAATCATTTTCATCCTGAAGCTCGACAAATTGCTTTAAAGCACCCAAGTAATTCCCAATATGAATATTTCCTGTTGGCTGCACTCCTGAAAAAACTCTTTTCATTGAACCCCTCCTTATGATGTCTGATGCCTAAAATTTATGTAAATGATATTACTGTTTACGCTTTTATAGCTGTTCTAAACTTGTCCCTAATTTTCTTCTCCAACCTGGATATAGTCATTTGAGATACTCCCATGTCTTCTGCAATCACTTGCTGTGTTTCATTATGGAAATACCTTCTCTTAAAAATAGACCTTTCCTTATCGGACATATCCCCCATGATTGTTTTGATCAATTCCGCATTTTCAAAACTGTTGTATCCTGATTCTTCTCTGCCAGTATACTTCTCCAAAATGGCGCCTTCTCCCTCTTCTCCACCTTCATCAAAAGTCTGATTAAGGGAATATGTACTATAAGCTTGTCCGCTTTCCATCGCCTCCAAAATTTCTTCTTCTGTATATCCGAGATATTCAGAAAGCTCTTTTATCGTTGGAGTGCGATTTAGCTTTCCATATAAGTATTCTTTAGCTGGAGGAATTTGTGCAGAAATCTCTTTAAGTCTTCTTGGGACTTTTACTGCCCATCCCTTGTCTCTAAAGTAACGTTTAATTTCACCAATTATCGTCGGTGTTGCAAAGCTTGTAAATTCATAACCCTTTGATACATCATATCTTTCCACAGCAAAAACTAGGGCCATGGAACCAACCTGATATAAGTCTTCATAATCCACGCCCTTATTTAAATATTTCTTTATTAATATATCAACTATATAAAGATACTTTTCAACTATTTTGTTTCGAAGCTCGATACTTCTTGTCTCTTGGTATTTTTCGAAAAGCTCTTTGTTATTTGGTCTTTCTGAGGTCATAAAACGCCTCCACTTAAGCTCTATTTATAAACGATTCAAATATTTCACCATCTTAATGCTAGTACCCATACCTAATTCAGAAAATATATCGACTTCATCCATAAGAGCCTTTATTATAAAAATGCCGAGACCGCCTTCCTTGGGATTATCCATTGTTGGGTTTTGATATTTTGACATATCATAACCACCAGCTCGATCAATAACTGAAATTGTGATTCTTTCCTTACCAATTTCGCAGGCAACCTCGTAACACTCCTCCCGATTAGGCTTTCCGTGACAAACAACATTTGAGCATGCTTCGGAAACGGCTACTTTGATATCTTCCACTGCCTCGATATCAAATCCTGCACAATTAGCGAGAGAAGATACGGCTAATCTTATAGTTCCAATATATTCAGGCTTTCCAGGAACTGAGAATTTTAATACATCTGTCATTTTTCTCTCTCCTCTTTCTGCTTTCAAATTTTTGGACAAAGTATCCTGTCGAGATTAGTAATACTAAGCAATTTTTTAATATTATCTTTTGGGTTGACAAGTATAATTTGTTTATTATCCTCTTTCATTTTACCCATAGTCCCAATTATTACACCAAGGCCTGTGCTATCAATATAATCTAAATCTTCTAAATGCAGCACAATATTAGCCTTTTTTTCCTGAAGGGCCGCATCCAGACACTCTCTTAGCTTGGGAGCTGTTGAAATGTCTACGTCTCCTATTGCCTTGATTTCCCATTGGTTTCCTTCGTTGTTAAAATTGCTCTGAATCTGTAATGACATATCTACTTCCTCCTCATTGTATACCCCAAGAAAGATTGCCCTAAACTCTATTCTGTGTCCAGGGTTAATTGCACAGTATCTTCTGAATCAGTTTTTTCTTCATTAATAACAGTTTCTTTATCATTATTATTTTCGTCTTTGATTACCTTAGCCATCGCTATAATATTGGCATTTTCCTCAACACGCATTATTTTAACTCCCTGCGTGGCTCTGCCCAAAACGGATACTTCTCTCGCTTCGATTCTTATAATGATTCCATTAGAGTTTATCAATAGAATCTCATCATCTTCACTTACGACCAGTGCACCTATAAGTTCTCCAGTTTTTTTAAATTTTGATTTATCATAGGTTAGCAGACCTTTTCCACCCCGCGCTTGAATCTTGTATTCTGAAACTGACGTCCTCTTGCCATATCCGTTCTGCGTTACAACCAATAACTCTTCATCTTGTTTTTCAGCCAGCTCCATTGCAACGACTTCATCGCCTTCGTCCAGTTTTATAGCTCTTACGCCGCCGGCTACTCTTCCCATTGTTCTGACATCATCTTCTGAGAAACAGATACATTTACCTTGTTTTGTAACAATGATGACATTGCTGTTGCCAGTGGTTTGTTTAACAACGATGAGCTCATCATTGTCCTTTAGATTCATGGCTATTAATCCTGTTTTTCGATTGGTATCAAATTCTGAAAGAGCTGTCTTTTTTATAATTCCATTTTTAGTAACACCGATTAAATATTTGTCTTCTCCAAAGTCCTGAATAGGAATAACTGCATTAATCCTTTCACGCGGCATAAGATTAAGGAAATTTACAGCAGGAGTTCCTTTTGCAGTTCTTTGCGCTTCAGGGATCTCATATGCTTTTATTTTATGTGCTTTTCCTGTATTTGTAAAGAACATTAGGTAATCATGTGTAGAAGTGATGATTAAATCCTTTACAAAATCATTTTCCCTTGTAGCAACACCCATGACGCCTTTTCCGCCACGCTTTTGTGTTTTATAGGTATCGGCAGAAACTCTCTTTATATATCCAAGATACGTAAGAGTAACCGCTACTTGTTCTTCTTGGATCATATCTTCTTCATCGATATCTTCGGCATCTGCTTGTATCTCTGTTCTTCTTTTAACTCCAAATTTCTTTTTGATTTCAAGTAATTCTTCCTTGATAATGTTCATCAGAAGATTCTCATCTGCAAGCACTTTTTTGAACCAACTGATTTGTTCCAAGAGATCATTATACTCTTTTTCGATCTTTTCTCGTTCCAACCCCTGTAATCTGGCAAGTCTCATATCTAAAATTGCCTGTGCTTGGATTTCGCTGAGTCCAAAACGCTCTATTAAGCGAGGTTTTGCATCATTGTAACTCTCACGTATAGTTTTTATTACTTCATCTATATGATCAAGAGCAATTCTTAAACCTTCCAGGATGTGGGCTCTTTCTTCCGCTTTTTTGAGATCAAAAGTTATTCTTCTGGTTATAACTTCCTTTTGATGCTTTAAATACACTTCAAGCATCTGCTTTAGGTTCATTGTGACTGGTTTGCCATCTACTAATGCCAACATTATCATGCTGTAATTATCTTGAAGCTGGGTATGCTTAAATAGCCGATTCAAAGTAATCCTCGGATTTGCGTCTTTTTTCAATTCAACGACGATACGCATACCATTTCTATCCGATTCATCCCTTATGTCGGAAATTTGGTCAAGCCTTTTATCCCTAACCAGCTCTGCGATTTTTTCTATGACCCTGGCTTTATTTACCTGATAGGGAATTTCTGTAAATACAATTTGTTGTCTTCCCTTGTTGGTTTCTTCTATTTCCGCTTTAGCTCTTACGGTGACCTTTCCTTGTCCGGTACGATATGCTTCCTTTGCGGAGCTTCTTCCCATGATAATGGCTCCAGTAGGGAAATCCGGTGCTTTTACTATCTTAATTAGATCCTCTATATCCACATTTGGCTCGTCGATAAGTTTCACTGCAGCATCGATTACATCTCTTAAATTATGGGGGGGTATAGATGTAGCCATGCCAACTGCAATTCCATTAGACCCATTTACAAGCAAATTAGGGAATCTAGCAGGAAGTACAACCGGTTCCTGTTCTTCTCCATCAAAGTTAGGCATAAAATCAACTGTGTCTTTATCGATATCACGAAGCATCTGAAGTGCAAAAGGAGTCATTCTTGCTTCTGTGTATCTCATAGCCGCAGCACCGTCGCCGTCTACGGAGCCAAAGTTTCCGTGTCCGTCAATCAAAGGATAGTTGATGGAAAAATCCTGAGCCATTCTAACCATAGCATCGTATATGGATGAATCTCCATGGGGATGATATTTACCCATTACTTCACCTACTATACGTGCCGATTTTTTATGCGGCTTATCAGGGGTAATACCCAATTGATTCATTCCATAGAGAATTCTTCTATGAACCGGTTTGAGTCCGTCTCTTGCATCGGGTAATGCTCTGCTAACGATTACACTCATGGCATAATCAATATAAGATTTTTTCATTTCATCGTGGATTTCATGCTGAATCATCTTAGTGTCTTCAATAAAAGTAGTCATATTATCCACCCCCTATATATCCAGATTTTTTACTTGTCTTGCATTTTCTTCAATAAATTTTCTTCTTGGTGGTACTTTATCTCCCATAAGGGTGGTAAAAATATCATCCGCTGCTGCTACATTGTCAAGGGTTATCTGTATTAGTGTTCTGTTATTATAATCCATTGTAGTTTCCCAAAGCTGTTGAGAATCCATTTCTCCAAGTCCTTTATACCTCTGTATACTGACTTTTCCAGACTTGTCAGCAAGTTCTTTCATAAGCTTTTCCTGTTCTCTTTCAGAATAAGTATAATAAACCTCTTTTCCTATTTTCGTCTGATATAAAGGGGGTTGTGCTGCATATACATATCCGCCTTCTATAAGCGGAGTCATATATCTATAAAAGAATGTGAGAAGAAGTGTCCTGATATGCGCCCCGTCAACATCAGCGTCTGTCATAATGATGATCTTATGATAACGAAGCTTTTCAATATTAAAATCTTCTCCTATATTGCATCCAAAGGCAGTGATCATATTCTTAATCTCCTCTGAATTTAGAATCCTATCCAATCTTGCCTTTTCAACATTCAGTATCTTTCCTCGAAGCGGAAGAACAGCTTGTCTTTTTCTATCCCGTCCCTGCTTTGCAGAACCTCCGGCAGAATCTCCTTCGACCAGGAATATTTCAGATAATGCTGGGTCTTTCTCTGAACAATCTGCTAACTTTCCCGGTAATGTCAATCCATCCAGTACCCCTTTTCTTCTAGTAAGCTCTCTTGCCTTTCTTGCAGCTTCTCTTGCCCTTGCTGCCCTGAGACATTTATCTAATATTGCTCTTGCTTGGCTTGGGTTTTCTTCGAGAAAGGCAGTCAGATATTCATTTGTGGTAGTTTCAACAAAACCTCTAATTTCACTGTTACCTAATTTTGTTTTTGTCTGGCCTTCAAATTGAGGATTTATTAATTTAACTGAAACAATAGCAGTAAGCCCTTCTCTCACATCTTCTCCTGCTAATGCTTCTTCATTATCTTTAATGAATTTGTTTCTTTTTGCATAATCATTAAAGACTCTAGTCAAAGCGGATTTAAATCCTATCATATGTGTTCCGCCTTCACTTGTGTTAATATTGTTTGCATAGGAAAGTAAAAGCTCGTTATAGCGATCAGTATATTGCATCGCCACTTCGACCTCATATAACTCGTCCTTCTTCATTTCAAAATATATGATATCAGGATGAATAACTTCCTTATTTTTATTTTGATGTTTTACAAATTCCCTGATTCCACCTTCATAGTGAAACACTTCTGTCCTTTTCTGACCTTCTCGTTCATCCTTAAGAGTAATTTTTACTCCCTTATTAAGAAAAGCCATTTCCCTCAGTCTGTGCTCAAGCGTTCCAAATTCAAAATTTACTTCATCAAATATTTCAGGATCTGGCTTAAACATAGTTTTAGAACCAGTTTTTCGGGACTCACCTATTTCAGTAAGAGGTGTTACGGTCTTTCCTCTTGAATATACCTGTTTATAAATCTTGCCATTTCTTCTAATTTCAACTTCCATAATTTCAGAAAGGGCATTAACAACTGATGCTCCTACTCCATGCAATCCTCCCGATACTTTATATCCTCCACCACCAAATTTTCCACCAGCATGTAGCACCGTATGAATTACTTCTACTGCAGGAATTTTTAATTTAGGATGAAGATCTACAGGCATGCCTCGACCATCATCTTCAACAACAATAGAATTATCGCTTTGAATTGTTACGTTTATAGATTTACAAAATCCTGCAAGTGCCTCATCCACACTATTATCAACAACTTCATATACTAAATGGTGTAATCCTCTGGGACCTGTAGAGCCTATATACATTCCTGGTCTTTTTCTTACAGGATCCAACCCTTCTAAAACTTGTATCTGTTCTGCATCATATTGTTGCTGTATCACGTTTGCGCTCATTCTTTTTATCACCTCAAATTCAAATAATTTTGAGCCCGTTTCGGAATATTAAATATGTAAATTTCTACTTCAAAGCTGATTTATCATATATTTCTTAATAAAACTCTTTTGTTTTTTATATTTTTCTACATATAATTGTTTAATAGTATTAAATTTAACAATAAATTAAACAACAAACCAAATTATAGTATATACTAAAAACGGCTTTTTTACAAGTTTTTTAATTAAATTGATTGATAATATAAAAACACCGTTTTTCGAGCATGTAAAACGGTGTTATTGTTCTTAAATAAGGTTTTAATTGCAGATATATAAATTGATCATTTTAAATTTTTTCCATTTTTGTAACTTTTCCTTTTTCTACTAAAAATATCTTCCCTTTCCACAGGTGCTTTTTTAATTCTTCATTTAATTCCGTAGTTGTAATAAAAAGCTGGACTTCCTCCATGGATTCTATTAGAAATTTTTGCCTTTCTTGATCTAACTCTGATAATACATCATCTAATAGCAAAATCGGCGAAAATCCAGTCTCTTCTTTTATCATTTTTATTTCTGCCAGCTTAAGGGATAAAGCAGCAGTCCTCTGCTGACCCTGAGATCCAAAACGACGAATATCAATCCCTTCTATGGTTAATATCATATCATCCTTATGTGGTCCAACAGAAGTATTTCTCCGAAAAATATCATATTTTATATTTTTACTTAATGCTTTCTTTAAGTAATATTTTTGCTCAGCAAGACTTTCTTTTTTTTCAACATTCGACTCATATGATATCTCCAGCTTTTCCTTGCCATTAGTTATCCTTGTACTTATATCCCTGCTTATTACATTCAATTTTTCAATAAAATGGCTTCTTTCTTGAATTATTTTTGCTCCATACTCTGCCAGGTTTTCATCCCAAACAGCTAGTAAATCTTCGTTTATCTCTTGCTGTTTTAAAAGGCTGTTTCTCTGCTGCAATATCTTTTTATATCTCCCAAGATATTTATAATATACAGGCTTTAGCAGACAAAGCTCTCTGTCTATGAACCTTCTTCTTTTTTCTGGCTCGTCCTTAACTATCTTTAGATCTTCTGGTGAAAAAACTACCATAAATACATTTTCCAGAATATCTATATTTCTTTCTGCTTTTATACCATTTATTTTTATTATCTTTCCTTCTTTTCCTATGCTTATTTCTATTTCTAACTCTCTACCCTCTTTAATTGAGGTACTTTTCGCCCTAAAATAATCCTTTCCAAAGCCTATCATATCAATATCTTTATTAGTTCTGAAAGACTTTCCAAGAGACATTATATAAAGGCTTTCCAGCAGATTTGTTTTACCTTGGGCATTTTTTCCTGTGATTACATTTATCTTTTTATCAAATAGGATTTCTAGTTTTTCATAATTACGAAAATTCTTTAACTCTATTTTCTTTAGATACATTTATTTATTTCCCTATAACACTTTGTCCGGTATTCTTAAGATTGATTTTATCGTCAATTTGATGAAATCCTTACGGGTAATACTAAATATTCAAATGCATTTCCCTCCACAGGCTTCATCAAGCAAGGGCTTACACTAGTATTAAATTCCATTATTATTTCTTCATCATTAACTACTTTTAAGACATCAAGTATATACTTAGAATTAAATCCTATATCTAAATCTGTACCATCCTTATCAATAAAAACTTCTTCTTTTACAGTTCCTTCCTCAGATCGCGATGTTATTATTAATTTATCTCTGAAAATAGACATTTTTATCAGATTATTTTTTCCTTCTTTAGCAAGAAGAGATGCTCTTTCTATACTGTTAAGCAGCTCTGCTCTGTTAATAGTTAATTTACACTGATGTTCTTTAGGCAAAATATCTTTATATTTTATAAAATCTCCTTCAAGCAAACGAAGTGCAATCTTTGTTTCTCCTATTAAAAAAAGAGCTTTTTTATCTTCTAATACAATATCAACATCTTGGTTATCTTCATTTTCAATCATTATTTTATTTATTTCATTGAGTATTCTCGCTGAAATAATTATTTTTTTCTTTTCCTCATTTTTCATGGCTTTTCTTGTAATTGCCATTCTGAAACCATCAAGAGCCACCATGTTAAGGGAGTCTTCTTCCATTTCTATCATTACACCTATAATGATACCTTTTGATTCATCAATACTTGCAGCGAAAGAAGTCTTTTTTATCATATCTTTTAAGATATCTTTTTCAATTGAGAATTTTTTTTCTTCATTTATTTCACTTATATTAGGGAATTCATCCGCTGGTTGCCCAACAATAGTAAATTCTGATGCCAAACATTTTATAATTATACTATTGCCTTCCGCTTTTGTAATTTGAATATCTTCGTTAGGAAGTTTTCGTATAATATCACTGAACAATTTTGCAGATACAACAATAGAGCCTGGTTCTTCTGCATTTATTTCCAATTGTGTTTCAATACTTAAATCGAGATCTGAAGCGGAAAGCTTCAATATATTGTTATTATCAACCACTAAACGAATACCTTTCAATATAGGTATAGTAGTTCTAGAAGTAACAGCTTTTGAAACAATATTTAATGCTTTAGATAAGGATTGTTGGTTACAAGAAAATTTCATGGAATTCCTCCTCTTTCTTATATTATTATCTAGTAATAACAGTAATAGGCCCTGTGGATTTGTGGATAACTTCTTGGATAAGTATATTTAAAGCATTTGGCTGAATTTTTGACTGTTGATAAGTATGTAAACTTATATTTACATTGTGAATAATATAATTATTAAAATTACACAACAATTATCAATCCTCTTTTATAGATTTTTCAAGGCTATTAATAATATCTCTAAGCGACTCATTTACCTTCAACTCACCCGAAATCTTTTCATATGCGTGCAGGACGGTGGTGTGGTCTCTGTTTCCAAAGTATTCCCCAATTTTTGGAAGAGAAAGGTCCGTCATATTTCTGCAGATATACATAGCAATCTGCCTTGGATATGAAAGATTCCTGGAACGCTTTGAAGATTCTATATCAACTTGTTTAATATTAAAATGTTTACAGACATGTTTTTTAATTAATTCGGGTGTAATTGGACGATCATGTGAAGAAAAGACATCTTTTAATACTTCTTTTGCTAACTCTTTTGTAATTTTCTGATTAGTTAGGTTAGCATAGGCAATAACACGAATAAAAGCGCCCTCTAATTCACGTATATTGGATTGAATTTTTTCTGCTATTACACCAATTACTTCAAGAAGGCTGTCTGTAGTTTCTAAACCTTCCAGCTCTGACTTATTTCGAAGAATGGCTACTCTTGTTTCATAATCAGGTGGTTGGATATCGGCAATTAAACCCCATTCAAACCTTGAACGGAGTCTTTCTTCTAACGTCGTGATCTCTTTTGGAGGACGGTCGCTTGATAAGATAATCTGCTTATCTGCGTCATAAAGTGTATTAAAGGTATGGAAAACCTCTTCTTGAGTTCTCTCTTTTTTTTCTATGAATTGGATATCGTCAATAAGAAGCACATCGATATTTCTATATTTATTTCTGAACTCTACATTTTTGTCTTCTCTAATAGCTTTTATGAGTTCATTGGTGAACATTTCTGATGAAACATATAGAACCTTTGTTTTTGGATTATGTTGAAGAATAAAATGCCCGATTGCATGCATCAAGTGTGTTTTCCCTAATCCAGCACCTCCATAAATAAATAGAGGATTATAAGCCTTGGAAGGAGCTTCTGCAACGGCAAGTGAAGCAGCATGGGCAAACCTGTTATTGTTGCCAACAACAAATGTGTTGAAAATATATTTTGGATTTAGATAAAGCTCATCAGTAAAATTGGGAAGCTCCTGATCAATAGTATTTTCTTCATTATAAACAAAAACAACCTTCAAATTTTTCCCAAAAGCTTCCTTTACGGCATTTTCTATTATAGTAATATATCTACTTTCAAGTATGGATTTTGCCATATCATTGTAAAGAGATAGATATAATAGATTTTCTTTGTGATCTATTTTTACAGGAGTAAGGGGATGGACCCATGTATCATAACTTACAGCAGTAAGTTCAGGTTTAAGAAGTTCTAAAGTTTTTTCCCAATTAGTAATAAGATCTTTCATTACAGCATTCCTTTTTATCTAAAAGATGTTGATAGTACTACGTATATATGAGTATATCATATCATAACAAAAACAGTTATCCACAGGCAATATTTAATATCAATTTAATAAAAAATATATTTTTCAGAGGTTATCCACTACCTGTGGGTAACTTTGTGCAAACTTTTCACAAAAATCAACTACATCTAGATTTAACGTTTTCAATAATATATTTTAGAGTTTTTATTACTTTAATGAAGGATACAAAAATATTGACAGGAAAAGCCTTTGAAGGTATAATTACAACGCAGTTATGCGCAAATTGAAATTTAGATTTCGCAGAGGAATTAAAATTAAGGAGGTGAAAAAATGAAACGGACATATCAGCCTAAGGTTAAGCAGAGAGCAAAAGAACACGGTTTTAGAAAAAGAGCAAGCACAAAAAATGGTAGAAATATTTTGAAGAGAAGAAGAGCAAGGGGAAGAAAGAGACTTTCTGCATAGAGACCGCTAAAGTGGTCTTTTTTTAGAGGGCTTGGAATTTTTTTCAAATAACCTTTATATGAGGAATTAAATGTTAAAACCAAACGTTTTAAGGAAAAAAAAGGACTTTTCTACAATTTATAACGAGGGGAAATCAGTTGGAGAAAGATATGTCGTTTTGTTTTATAAAAAAAACGACCTTCCTTACAACAGAACAGCTTTTCTAGCCAGTAAAAAAGTTGGTAACAGCGTTATTCGAAATAGAGCGCGCAGGCTTATGAAAGAAAGCTACAGAAAATTAGAGCAATATTTGGAAAGCGGATATGATCTCATTTGGATAGCTCGGAAAACAATTAACAATTTAAAATGTGAAGATGTAAAGAAGTCAATGGAAGCGGCGCTTAAGAAGCCCGGAATCCTTAAAAAATGAAAAAATAAGATAAAAGGCAGACAGGTGATATACTTTGAAAAATATTATAATAATACTCATTAGAGGATACCAAAAATTTATTTCACCAATGTTCCTGCCGAGCTGCCGTTTTTATCCAACATGTTCACAGTATTTTTTACAGGCAGTTGAAAAATATGGGGCCATAAAAGGCAGCTATCTTGGAATAAAGCGAATTTTGAAATGTCACCCATTTCATCCGGGTGGTTACGACCCTTTGAAATGAGTTGCAGGAGGATATTAAATGAATGAAATAATAGGATTTATAGCAAGGCCTCTGGGGATGTTGTTGAGCTTTTTGTATAATTATATAGATAATTACGGCATCACGTTGATCATATTTACTATCATAGTAAGATTAATACTATTTCCATTATATGCAGATCAGATAAAGCATTCGGCAAGAATGGCAAGCGTTCAACCTAAGATGCAGGAGCTCCAAAGAAAATATGCATATGATAAACAAACGCTCAATATGAAATTAGTTGAGCTTTATAAGGAAGAAAAGTTTAATCCGATGAGGGGATGTCTGCCTGTTCTCGTTCAGATGCCTATTATTTTCGGTTTATTTGCTTTGCTCAGGAATCCAATGGTGTTTATTGAAAGTGATAAAATGCTGATGGCAGTACATGAAGCATTTTTCTGGATTGAAGATTTGAGTCAGCCGGATCCTTGGGTTTTACCAATTCTAGCAGGAGTTGCAACATTTTTTGCTTTCAGACTATCGCAGCAATATAACGTTGGAATGACAGAAAATACCATGTCTGGAGTTATGAAGATGATGCAGTACTTTTTCCCGATTATGATTGTGTGGATGGGCAGGTCTTTCCCTGCAGGGCTGACAGTATATTGGTTTGTCGGAACTGTTATTCAGATAATTCAAACTGCAGGCTTGAACAAATGGAAAAAGAAACTGATAGTTAAAGATAATAAATAAATTTGGAGGAAATACAGAGATGGATTTTTCAGAAAAATGGGGCAAGGATGTTGAAGAAGCTGTTCGTCTTGCCTTAATAGATTTAAAACTTACCGAAGACCAGGTTAATGTAACCGTTTTAGAAGAACCATCTAAGGGTTTTTTCGGAATTGGATCAAAGCTAGCAAAGGTAAGAGTTGAAAAAAAGCCAGAATTAATAGCTGCAGAGGAAAAAGAAAAAAATCAGAAGTATGAAATTTCCAGGAAACCGGAACGTTCTCATAAAAAAGCATATGAGAATATTTCAAATAAAAAAGATAGACACGATAGAAAATTAGGTCGTAGAAAACATATAAATGATATACCTATTGAAGATAGCTTTTCCATAAGAGAAAAGCCAGATGATTTAAAAGAATTGAACGGTCACATTGCCGAATCATTTTTAAGGGATATAACTCAGAAAATGGGTCTAGATCTTAGAATTAGAGTAAGAGGAAATGATAGCTGCATATATATAGAAATGGAAGGAAAAGATTCAGGAACTATTATAGGTAAAAGAGGGCAGACATTGGATGCGGTTCAATACCTAACAAGCCTTGTAGTGAATAAGGATCAAGAAAAGTATATTAGGGTAATTGTAGATGCTGAGCATTATAGAGAAAAAAGGGAAAAAACTTTAGAACAGCTTGCTAACAGATTGGCAGATAAGGTGATTAAAACTCGTAAAAGTGTAAGACTCGAACCTATGAGCGCTTATGAAAGAAAGATAATCCATGCTACATTACAATCAAACCCGCGGATTATTACCAGGAGTGAAGGAGAAGAACCATACAGAAGAGTTGTAATTGAGCTGAAATAATATAGATAAACAGGGCTGTCTTAAAATAAATTAAGGTAGCCTTTTTTATCATTTTTAAGGATTCGTGGGTAAATATAAAAATCCGTGCAAAGGGAGAAGGGATAAAATGGAAGACACCATTGCTGCAATTGCAACAGCTTACGGCGAGGGTAGTATAGGGATTATAAGAATAAGTGGCAGTCAGGCACAAAATATTATGAATAGAATCTTTGTACCAAAGCATTTTCAAGGGGAAAAGTCTATCGTAAATAAACGATTATACTATGGCCATATCATAGATCCCTCCAATGGTGAAGCTGTAGATGAGGTTCTTGTTGTCTTTATGAAAGCACCGGCTACCTATACTAGAGAGGATGTAGTTGAAATTTATTGCCATGGAAGCATTGTGGCATTAAGAAAAACTTTAGCTTTAACATTGAGAAATGGTGCAAGACTTGCTGAAAGAGGCGAATTCACGAAGCGGGCTTTTTTGAACGGAAGGCTTGATCTTTCACAGGCTGAAGCGGTGATAGATATAATAAGTGCGAAAACAGATAAGAGCTTTGATGTGGCTTTAAATCAGATGGAGGGTGCACTATCAAGAAAAATAAAAGAAATTCGCCAGGTTATAATGGACTTACTAGTAGAAATAACTGTTAACTTGGATTATCCAGATGAAGATATAGAGCTTTTAACATATAAAAGAATTAAAAAATGTTTATTGCAAATTAACGATATGATTGAAAAGTTAATAGATACAGCAAGTACTGGTAGAATTATTAAGGAAGGTTTAAACGTTGCAATAATAGGAAAGCCCAATGTTGGAAAATCATCTTTGATGAATGCAATATTAAAAGAAACTAGAGCAATAGTGACAGAAATTCCAGGTACAACTAGAGATACTATAGAAGAAGTTGTCAGTATTAGAGATATTCCTGTTAGACTTACTGACACGGCGGGAATAAGAGAGACTGAAGATAAGATAGAAAAAATTGGTATTGAAAAAAGTAAAGAAGCTTTTAACCGAGCAGATTTGATAATATTCATTCTTGATGGCAGTAATAAACTGACGGATGAGGATATAAATATCATGACGACAATTGGGACAAGAAGGTCAATAGCTCTTATCAATAAGATAGACCTGGGGCAGCAAGTAAGTGAAGAAAAGCTGAGAGAGTACATTCCTAAAGCAAAAATTATCAAAACTGCTATTAAACAGGGTGTTGGGATAGATGAGTTAGAGCAGGAAATTGTAGATATGGTTTATGGAGGGGAGGTAAAACAAGAGGAAAGCCTCCTTGTAACAAATGTGAGACATATGGAGCTTCTAGAGAAAGCAGCAGGAGCAGTTGCGGATGCCTATCGAATGGCAGAAAACATGGAGCCATTGGACTTTATAGAAGTTGATGTGCGGCGCTCCTGGGAGCTGTTGGGTGAGATTATTGGCGAAGCAGTAACAGAGGATATTATCGATCAAGTTTTTGCTAGGTTTTGTTTGGGGAAATAGCGCAAATATAATCATTCCTCAAACCCATCGCAATTTTAATATTCTCACTTATCGACTCGTAATTTTTGGAAATAGAAAAGAACTAAGCCATAACCGCTTTTCTATTAAAACAGCTTAGCACCAAAAATTCCACTCGTCTTCAAAGGAGAATATAGTAAAATTGCTCAAAGGGTTTTCGACATTATTATATTTGCTATTGGTATCCAATTTTGTAAAATAGTGATTAATTGAACTTAAGAGGTTGATTTAACAAAATAGTCACACTTTGGAATTATCGTTCTATCGTTCACATTCTTTGGGACGAAACACAAACGGTAAAGCTCAGACCTAAAAATATTACTTGTCTTCGAAGTGGAATATAAAAAATTGCTCAAAAGTGATAAAATATAATAAAGGAATAGAAAAACGTAACAAGAATAATACTTGTTTTAGAATAGGAAGGAACATGAAACATTTTGTTTTAGATGAATATGATATAATCGTTATCGGTGCAGGTCATGCTGGCTGTGAAGCGGGATTAGCATCAGCAAGAATGGGAAAAAAGACTTTGATGCTGTCAATTAACCTCGAGGCAGTTGCGATGTTGGCCTGCAATCCTTCGATTGGAGGAACGGGAAAAGGGCATTTAGTTCGTGAGATTGACGCACTAGGCGGAGAAATGGGAATTAATATTGATAAAGCATTTATTCAGAGCAGAATGCTTAATACAGCAAAAGGACCTGCTGTTCATTCCCTCAGAACTCAAGCGGATAAAGTAAAATACCACTTAGAGATGAAAAAGACTCTTGAAAGTCAGGAAAATCTTGAATTAAAACAAGGAGAAGTGGTTGATCTTATAATAGATAAAAATAAAGTCAAAGGTGTTATTCTAAAAACAGGTGCCGTTTACCGAGCAGATGCTGTGATTTTAGCAACGGGTACTTTTTTGCGCAGCAAGATTTTCATTGGGGAATGCACATTTGAAAGCGGACCGAATGGTTTGTCCCCATCTATTGAATTAGCTAACAATCTTAAACGCTATGGATTCGATTTGCGTAGGTTTAAAACGGGTACTCCCGCTAGAGCATTAGGAACAACATTAAATTACAACAAAATGATTAAACAGCCAGGCGATGAAAATATAGTACCATTTTCCTTTATGAACGATGAAATTCAAATAGACCAAGTACCCTGCTGGTTAACTTATACTAACGAAGAGACTCATAAGGTAATAAGAGAAAACTTTTCTCGTTCTGCATTGTTTGGTGGACAAATTGAGGGAATCGGAGCGAGGTATTGCCCCTCTATAGAGGATAAAGTGAAACGATTCGCAGACAAAGATCGCCATCAGATTTTTATTGAACCTGAAGGCTTATCAACTGATGAAGTTTATATTCAGGGTATGTCCACCAGTATGCCGGAGGATGTCCAGATAGAATTTTATCGCACAATACCTGGTTTGGAAAATTTGAAGATTGTGCGACCCGCTTATGCTATAGAATATGACTGTATAAACCCTCTAGAATTAAAAGTAACTTTAGAGCATAAGAAAATAGAAAACTTGTATTGTGCGGGCCAGTTTAATGGAAGCTCGGGTTATGAAGAAGCTGCGGCACAAGGACTTATTGCAGGCATGAACGCTGTTTTGAAGCTTAATGGGAAGGAACCATTTTT
>DUPP01000022.1 GCA_012838265.1 Clostridiales bacterium | reverse complement strand
TTTTAAGCATCTCCTTGGGTGCTTTATTTGTCATGCAATTATCAAGGTTCAAGTTTATCAAAATGCATTCCCGCACTTCGTTCAAAACATTCATTTTAGGTCTTGACTTTTAATAGTTGGTCTTTCTTAGTTATTATGTTATTTTCTACCAAGTAATCTCTTGCCATTAAAGTATCCTTATCTAAATATGAATTCTTGCTTTTTATAAAACTTATAGAATGTTCCAATAACAATAAACAAGCCTGATCTAAATCCTGATAAGCAATGTTACGTATCTTATCTACACATGGATAATTTCTGTTTGGTTCAATAGCATCAGCAAGATAAATTACCTTTTCCAAATTAGACATATTGGCCCTGCCGGTGGTATGATAACTTACAGCATTTAGTAAATCACGATCACGAATATTATAATCTCTTTCCATTATAGCTGCTGCTATTTTGCTATGTGCTAGATTTGCATTATTAAGATAACGGTCATCCAATCCAAGCTGTTTTACATAATCGTTTAGCTTTTCTTCCGGCACACTTCTGAAAATATCATGAAACAGAGCGGCAAATTCAGCTTTCTCAATATCTACCCCGTACCGTTGCGCAAGCTTTTTTGCTTCCTCCGCAACTGCATAAATATGAGTTTTTCGCCTCTCTGTTATGTTTTTTTCAATATGCTTTATTAATTCTTCTTTAATTTTATCCGTACATTGCATAATAAAATTATAATACTATTTATATCCTATTTTTTCAAGTTAAACACATTTTATAACGCAGTTATTCATTAACATCTGTATACAAATTGTGTTTGTAAATGTATTCTTCCACACTTTCTGGCAGGAGATACTTAATACTTTTTCCTCTTTTGATTAATGCTTTAATTCCAGTAGAAGATATCTCCACTTCGGAGTTATTTATCTCTGTGATTTTAGCACCATATTCTTTTTTTAACCGGCTGATTAAGAGTTTCAGCTCTCTCTCCTTATACCCAGGTCTTGTCCCAACTATAAAAGAAAAGCCTTCCAGAAGCTCTTTAGAAGCATACCATTTCTCTAGTCCTAAAAATGCGTCAGTTCCAATAATGAAAAAGAGCTTTGCTGTGTCTCCAAGTTTTGCTTTGCAGTCACGAAGGGTGTTAATAGTATAGGAGATTTTAGGGGAATCAAGCTCTCGCCTGGATACCGAGAAATAAGGATTACCTGACACTGCTTTAAGAAGCATAGCATAACGATGGTCACCTGATGTTATCTTTTCATTCAGCTTAAAAGGCTGTACCATTGCCGGCATGAAAATAACCTTATCCAATTCAGCTTCTACCCTGGCTTGTTCTGCCAATATCAAATGACCATAATGAACCGGGTCGAAGGTTCCCCCGATAATTCCAATCTTTTTCATATAATTTTCCTGCCTTATTACTGTCACCGTTTGACAACGACGATTAATCTTCTATTGAAATTTTAATTCCTAATTCTTCAAGTTGCTCTTCTGTAGCAGCTGAAGGCGCATCGCTAACCATATCTACTGCTGCTTGATTTTTGGGAAAAGCCATAACCTCCCTTATACTATGTTCACCAGCAAGGAGCATAACAAGGCGATCTAGGCCGTATGCTATTCCCCCGTGGGGAGGTGTTCCATAGCGGAATGCTTCCAACAAAAAGCCAAATTTATTTTGTACGATTTCATCAGATAATCCCAGCACCTCGAACATCTTCTTTTGAAGATTGCTATCATGAATCCTAATGCTTCCACCACCTAACTCTACACCGTTTAGTACTATGTCATAAGCATTCGCCCTGACTTTGCCAGGCTCTGAGTCTAACAGGGGAACATCTTCGAGTCTTGGGGATGTGAATGGATGATGTACTGGAGAGTATTCATTGGTTTCTTCATCGAATTCAAAAAGCGGAAAGTCAACTACCCACAAAAGATTGTACTTGTTGTCATCCAGCAATCCCAGCTTTCCAGCTATATCGCGGCGCAAGAAACCAAGGCTGTCAAATACAATTTTTGCTTTACCCGCTACGATCAAAATCAAATCTCCCGGTTTGCCATCAAAAGCATCAGTTATTTCTTTCATTTTTTCTTCGGAGAAAAACTTACTTATAGGCGAATTTATTTCAGATTCATTGATTTTTATCCAGATAAGACCTTTTGCTCCATAATGTTTAATGGCTTCCTGAAGCTTATCGATATCTTTTCTGCTGAATTTGTCAGCTGCAACATCTATTTTTATACCTCTCACATCACCACCAGCAGACAAGGCATCTGTGAATACTTTGAAATCACTATTTTTTACAATATCATTAAGAGAAACCAACTCAAATCCAAAACGAGTATCCGGCTTATCACTTCCAAATCTCTCCATAGCTTCTTTATAAGTGTATCTTGGAAGCGGCAGCTGTATTTCTATATTCATTACCTCCGCAAAGAGCTTTTTCATGAATTTTTCTTGAACCTCAATAACGTCGTCCACATTTACAAACGACATTTCTAAATCTATTTGAGTAAATTCCGGCTGTCTATCAGCTCTTAGGTCTTCATCCCTAAAGCATTTCGCAATTTGATAATAACGGTCCGTACCACTTACCATTAAAAGTTGTTTAAATAGCTGTGGAGATTGAGGAAGTGCATAAAATTTGCCTTTATTAACCCGGCTTGGAACCAAATAGTCTCTTGCACCTTCCGGTGTGGGTTTACAAAGAATAGGCGTTTCTATTTCAGTGAATCCCTCACTATCGAAAAATTCTCTTGTTACTTTAGTAATTTTGTGGCGGAAGGAAAGATTTTTCTGCATTTTAATCTTTCTCAAGTCCAGGTAACGATATTTCAGTCTGAGGTTTTCAGAAACATCGTCGTCATCTTTAATATAGATGGGTGGTGTCTCAGCCTCTGAGTAAATTACCAGCTCGTCCACAAACACCTCAACCTCACCTGTAGCAAGTTCAGTATTTTTTGACTGCCGTTCTTTAACTATTCCTTTTACTCCGACCACATATTCACTTCGCAGCTTATCTGCCTTTTGAAATAGCTCCTTAGGAATGGTATCATTGAACACAATCTGTACAATTCCTGTTTTGTCCCTTAAATCGCAGAATATTAATCCTCCAAGATTCCTTTTTTTTTGAATCCATCCGTTGAGTACTACTTTTTCATCAATATTTACTTTGCTTAATGTCCCGCACATATGTGTTCGTTTCATAACATTACTCATCCAATATATCTCCTATCCTATGATTTCTTTTATTGTATTTATTATATTTGATATTGGTACTTGTTTTTGTTCTGATGTTTTCATGTTTTTAATGGATACAATACTTTGATCCAGTTCGTCATCTCCAATAATGATCGTGTATTTAGAATGCAAACGATCTGCATACTTAAACTGTCCTTTGATATTCCTGCCCAAACTGTCCATTTCAGTCTTTATTCCTTGATTTCTCAAATCTCTCATGAGCTTCAGACCAAACCTCTTAGCGCGTTCACCCATCACAGCTATGAATACGTCCAGGTTATCAGGTTCAGGAATCTTAGTGCCTGATGCTTCCATTAGCAGGAGTAATCGTTCCATACCAAGCCCAAAGCCAACTCCGGGAATCGGGGGACCTCCTATTTGTTCAATTAAGTGATCGTATCGACCTCCGCCGCACACTGTACCTTGAGCACCGATTTTGTCAGAAACAAATTCAAAGGCCGTCTTTGTATAGTAATCAAGCCCCCTTACAATGCCTGGATCTATAACATATTCTATTTCCATAGCATCTAAGTTGTTTTTTAGCTCTTCAAAGGCTTCCTTACATTCTTCACAGAGATGATCAAGCATATATGGGGCGCCTTTTACGAGGTCTTGGCATACGGGTGATTTACAATCTAAAATCCGCATTGGATTTCTATCGTAACGCCCTTTACATGTTTCACAAAGTGAATCATACTTGTCTCGAAGAAAATTGGTCAAACTGGTTCGATAAGATTCCCTGCACTTTGGGCATCCAATACTGTTTATCCTAAGCTCCAAGTCATTAATTCCCAAACTAGTAAGAAAATCTGATGCAAAACCTATTACTTCTGCATCCGCTATCATGTTATCCGTGCCGAAAATCTCAATACCAAACTGATGAAACTCCCTAAGTCTTCCTGACTGAGGTTTTTCGTAGCGGAAACAAGGTATAATGTAATACATTTTTGATGGCTGTATATCCGCATAAAGCTTATGTTCCACATATGCTCGCACTACAGGTGCTGTTCCTTCTGGCTTCAATGTAATGCTTCTTTTTCCATAATCTTCAAAGGTATACATTTGTTTTTCAACAATATCCGTAGTATCTCCTACACCACGGGAAAATAGCTCTGTATGTTCGAAAACAGGAGTCCTTATTTCCTTAAAAACATATCTGGCACAAGCTTCCCTGAATGCATTCTCAATATAATGCCATTTATAGACTTGGTTGGGAAGAATGTCTTTTGTTCCTTTTGGTGCGTTTGTTAACATTTTTGCCTCCTATTTAAATAGATTATCCGATTTTCTCTGAAGCATATTCTCAAGGCGTTCAATATAAATTTCAAAATTTGATACGTTTGCCACCCTTTCAAGTCGGTTCTCTGAAGGGTAGTAAACCTTTGATATTCCGCCTGCGCCTAGTGCAATAATAGTCTGAGCCTCCTCCATAATACGGATATTATAGATTCCTTCTGTATTGCCTTTCGCATAACCTGTATTCTCAAGATTTCCTGTCATTTGTTTTTGTCTGTATAGATAATATGGATGATAACGAGCATGGTAAAGCATTTCACTGGCTTTCTGTAGCATGGTTCTTACCATTTCTCCCTGTTTATAAGTAAATTCACTGTCTAATTCCTTTAATCGAGATGCACGCTTTAATGCGAGAGTGTGCACCGTTATATTTTCCGGTACCAATTTAAGGAGAGATTCAAGGGAAAAGATAAAATCATCTACTTCTTCACCGGGCAAACCGGCAATTAGATCCATATTAATAACAGGTATCCCTGCTTCCTTTGCCATGCTAAATGCTTCAATTATGTCATCAGGTCGGTGAGCACGTCCAATCCTATCCAAGGTACGTGTAACCATGGACTGAGGATTGATGCTGATACGATCAACACCGTATCTTCTAAATACCTTGAGCTTTTCAATTGTAATTGTATCGGGACGTCCTGCCTCGACGGTAAATTCTTTTATATGACTTAAATCAAAGGCATTTGTGGTATGACTTAACAATACATCCAGTTGTTCTGCCGACAATGTTGTGGGTGTTCCTCCACCGATATATAACGATTCAGGATACCATCCTTTCTCATTCATATTTTTTGCAACAAAATCAATTTCTCTATGCAAAGCAAGTAAGTACCGTGATATGTCTTCCTCTCTTTCTTGGTTAGACGGAAAAGAGCAGTAAACACATCTTGTAGGACAAAAAGGTATTCCAATATAAATACCTGTTGCGCCTTTGTCACTTGTACCAAGGATTTTTCTCTGGCATTTTAGGATTTCTAATAGCAGGTCGGCTTTCTCTTCTGTTAGATAGTAATCCTGAATCAAGATCTTTTTAACACTATCTTCGCTTTTTTCCCTTTCCAGAAGCTCATGGGCTAATTTTACAGGCCGCACGCCAGTAAGTATACCCCAATCGGGAGATTTCGCAGTATATTTTTTTAGCTCATTATATAAGAAGCGTTTTACCTCGTTTTTATAATCCTTTTCTTTTTTCCCGAGATTGTCAGGTAATAACGAAAACTCTGGAACATATATGGATTTTTCGCTGCTTTGAATTCTTTCACTAGCTGTGTTAATATTATCGATTTCAAATTCTCCCGATTTTAAGAATACTTTAATTAGCTCTTCAAACTCATATTTATTTTTCCCTTCGGGCAGATATATTTTATACAAAAGGATTGTTCCTCTTTTCATAACCTATCGTAGTTGTGCCCATATGTCCGGGCAGAACGATAGTATCATCAGGTAATGTATAAAGCTTGTTTCTTATTGAGTCCTGAATTGCTGCAAAAGATGAACCCTGAAAATCTGTTCTTCCTATGGACTGTTGAAAAAGGGTGTCTCCGCTAAATAAGATATTTCCTACCAAAATACACATTCCGCCAGGAGTATGCCCCGGAGTATGAAGAAATTTAAGCTCCATTTCACCAACCTTCATCGTATCTCCGTCAGAAACATAATGATCAACAGAAAGTGAAACTGATTCTCCTCCTGTCAATGTGGACATGTTTAGGTATGGATCCTCCAACATAGGTTTTTCATGTATGCATGCTACAAGTTTTGCTTTTGGATATTCTTTTCTGCATGCTGGTACTCCACCAATATGATCACCATGACCATGCGTCAAGATAATATATTCAATTTCAAAGCCATTTTCCTTAATATAGTTTACCATATCCTTATTATGTCCGCCGGGATCGACGATAAATGCTTTTTTTGTTGCTTCGTCAGATGCTACATAACAATTAACTGCTAAGGGTCCGCTTAAAAATTTTGTTACTTTCATTTCTTTTCCTTTCATAATTAAAAATTTTTTTTGCTGTCTATCAAAATTGTAACCGGTCCATCATTATATATTTTAACTAACATATCAGCTTGAAATATGCCTTCTTCTACACGTAGCCCCTTTTCCCTGCATAGATTCACAAAGTTATTATATAGTGATTTTGCCTTTTCTGGTCTGGCAGCTTTAATAAAGCTGGGTCTTTTGCCTTTTCTGCAGTCCCCTAATAGGGTGAATTGAGAGACTGCCAGAATAGCACCACCCACGTCTTTTACAGACAAATTCATCTTACCCTCATCGTCTTCAAAAATACGCAAGCCAGAGATCTTGTCTGCCATATAAACCGCATCACTGATGTTATCTTTATCCTCCACTCCCAAAAGAACCATAAGTCCTTTATCAATGGAACCTGTAATTTTTTCTTCTACGGTCACATCCGCTTTTAATACTCTTTGCACAACGGCCCGCATTTTTATCTCCTTAATTATTATATTATTATACCAGAGTTTCAGCTACGATTTAAGTTATTGCGCGATAAACATCTATTACACCCTGTACACCGCGCAATGTCCTGAGTATTTTTTCGATCTGACTGGTGTTTGATATGGATAAAGTCATTGTAATATTAATTACTCCATCTTTAGCGCTCTTTGCATTTACTCCTGCTATATGAACGTCCATGTCCTCACAGGCTCTTGAAAGATCTGCAAATAGACCTTTTCTGTCTTCGGCAATTATATGTATATCCGAATCATAGGACATATTTTCTTTTTGCTTATCCCATTCAACCTCTATGAATCGTTGTTTTTCTTCTTCTGGCATCGAAATAATATTAATACAGTCTTTTCGATGCACTGATATCCCTCTTCCTTTCGTAATAAAACCAATTATCTTATCACCAGGAACGGGATTACAACATTTAGAAAATCTGATAAGTAAATTATCAATTCCTTTAACTGTAACTCCAGTAGGTTCCTTATTCTTAATCCTTTTCCTGCCTTCCTCAGATGACTTTTCACTTTTTTGTTTTCGGATAAGTTCTGCCTGTTTGTCGTCATGGTAATATTTAAGTAGCATAGATACTACCTTGCTCAGAAGCAGTCCGCCTGATCCTATGGCTGTGTATAAATCATCTATTGATGACAGGTTATAGTTCTTCGCACATCTATTTAAATACTGATTTTTTAGTATTTGCTGTCTATCATATCCTTTTCTACGGACATATTTTTCCAGCATATCTTTGCCTCTTTCTGTGCTGTCAGATCTATTCTCTTTTTTTAACCATTGTTTAATTTTATTTCTTGCATTACTGGTTTTTGCAATTTTAAGCCAGTCTATACTCGGGCCCTTACTATGTGAAGAAGTAATAATCTCTACTATATTTCCGTTAGTAAGTGTATGATCAATAGGCACCATTTTCCCATTGACCTTTGCTCCTACACATTTTGCTCCTATAGCAGAGTGTATTTTAAAAGCAAAGTCAAGGGGAGTCGACCCAGCAGGCAGCTCAATGACATCACCCTTTGGTGTAAAAACAAAAACCTGATTTGAAAACAGGTCAACTTTTAAAGTCTCCATGAATTCTTTCGGATCATTAAGGTCTTTTTGCCATTCCAATGTCTGACGAAGCCATGCGAGCTTCCCTTCATCCTTATCCTCAGATACACCTTCTTTATACTTCCAATGAGCAGCAATACCATACTCTGCAATCCTATGCATCTCGTGAGTTCGAATTTGTATTTCAAAAGGATCTCCGTTGTCACCGATTACGGTTGTATGCAGAGATTGGTACCTATTTGGTTTCGGCATTGCTATATAATCCTTAAACCTGCCCGGTATTGGCTTCCACATAGTATGGACTATACCCAAAACAGCATAGCAATCTTTAATATTTTCAACTATTATCCTGATTGCAGTAAGGTCGAAAATCTCATCCAATTGCCTGTTTTGGTATTTCATCTTCCGATAGATGCTGTAAAAATGCTTTGAACGTCCGGTAATCTCACTTTTTATTTTTAATTCATCAAGGCTTTCCTTAATCTCCGCAATTACCTTGTTGATGTAATCCTCTCGCTGCTGTTTCTTTGATTTTACTTGACGGACTAAATCATAATATGCTTTAGGATCTAAATGCTTTAGCGCTATATCCTCCATTTCAAATTTCAAAGTGAATATTCCGAGTCTGCTAGCTAATGGGGCGTAGATTTCAAGAGTTTCACGGCATTTTTCCTTGATCTGGTCTTCACTCATATAATTAATTGTTCTAAGGTTATGAAGCCGATCTGCAAGCTTAATAATAAGCACTCTAATGTCCTTGGACATTGCTAGAAACATTTTTCTTAAATTTTCAGCTTGCCGTTCTTCTTTGCTTTCGTACACCAAACTCTTAAGTTTGGTTACTCCATCTACCAAAAGTGCAACCTCTTCTCCGAAATCTTTAATTAGAGCTTCTTGTGAATAGTCAGTATCTTCAACAGTATCATGAAGAAGCCCCGCAACAAGAGTGTTTTCATCCATTCCTAACTCTGCTAGTATCTTGGCAACCTCAACAGGGTGAACCAAGTATGGCTCACCCGATTCGCGCAACTGCCCTTCATGATATTCCTTTGCTTTCTTATATGCTTTTTCAATTAATTCCACGTTGATATTCGGATTAATCTGCAAAAGTTCACTTGTGAATTTTTCCAATAGATCCATAGGTTGCATTCCTTTTATCATACTTTTGATTAGTTTATTCTTTAATTTTAATTTTTGCTTTCTTGCTTTTCTTTCCCTTATATTTAGGGCCGCCTGTAATCTGACATAACTGATAGTAAATAGGGCTTGCAATGCATATTGAAGATGCCGCACCGGCTGCTATACCAATAATAAGTGGTAGGGTAAACTGTCTGATTACCTCCCCTCCCAGGATAAATAACGGTATAATCGCCACAATAGTTGTAACTGAGGTTATCAATGACCTGACCAATGTCTGGTTAATACTTGTATCAACAAGTTCTTCAAGCTTGTTCTTTTTCATAATATTTAGATTTTCTCTTATCCTATCAAATATTACGATTGTATCATTGATTGAATATCCCACCAATGTTAAGACTGCCGCAATAAACGGATTGTTAATAGATATACCGAAAAAACCATAGAAAGCTATTAAGAACAATACATCATGAACAACTGTTATGATTGCTGCTAAACCAAATTTCCATTCAAATCTGAAGATAATATATATAAGCATGCCTATGCTGGCAATTATTACGGCTTTTACTGCGTTTTTCTTTAACATGTCCCCAACTGAAGGACCAAATTGTTCTATGGACATCACGGAATCTTCAGATAAATTGAATTCAGTATAGAAATCTGATAACAGTTCTTCTCTGGCCGCCGTATCCAAAGCTTGTACAGTTCTTATGATAACTTGGCTGTTATTCTCTCCTGCATGCACTATATCTGCTTCGATACCGTTTGTTTTTAATACTTTATCTATTTCGCTTACGGAAACTTTTCTGCCCATTTCTAGCTGAAGCATAGTTCCGCCAGTAAAATCAATTCCGTAATTGAATCCTCTAATAAACCCTACTGCCAAACCAAAAATAATTATGCTGGAAAATATAATATAGTAAAATTTTCGGTATTTTAGAAAGGAGATTCTTTTTAATGTAAACATCTACTTCGCCTCCTTTACTAATGCCGCAAAATTTTTCACAGTTGCAAGTTTCTTGTTTTCTGCTATCAAATCCAAATAAAGCTGTGTCACGAAAACTGCTGTAAAAACGCTTGCAATAATACCAATCATCAGTGTAAGCGCGAAACCTTTTACTGATCCTGAGCCCAACTGATAAAGCACAACACCTGCTATCATTGTTGTGAGCTGCGAATCTACAATTGTAGACATTGCTCTTTTAAAACCTAAGTCAACCGCAACGCGTATTGATTTTCCATTGATTATCTCTTCCCTTACTCTGGAGAATATTATAACATTTGCATCAACAGCCATACCGATTGACAGTATAATACCGGCAATTCCAGGCAGTGTCAGAACTGCATCCATCAATACCAGAACCCACAGTACAATTACTACATAAAAAAGTAAAGCAATGTTTGCAGCTATTCCCATAACACGATACATTAAAAGCATGACTGCAAAAATAAGAATAAAGCCGATTATTCCAGCAATAATGCTCTTCTCTAATGCCTCCAATCCGATAGTAGGACCTACTACAGAGGTTTGTACTTCTATTAGTTCTACGGGAAGTGCTCCCCCTCGGATCAAAACAGAAAGCTCTGTAGCTTCTTTATCAGAAAATCCACCTGGACCACCTGTAATAGTAGCCTCTCCGTTAGGTATTACATCTTGCACTACAGGAGCGGAAATAATTTGTTCATCCAATATTATCATTATGATATCATCTCGCATACCCGGGTTTTGTGAGACTACTTGTCCATTTATAATTTTTGTGGTAGCATTTTTAAATGCTTCAGAACCGCTTTTATTGAACTTCAGCGTAACTGCATATCCTCCGTTTTCCGGGTCTCTTGCAATTCCAGCATCTTCCACCTGACTTCCGTCTAAAACAACAGTGTTATCCGCCATTACGAATTGAAGCTGTGCCGTTTTACCTATAGTGTTTATTGCATCTTCGGCATCCTCTGCACCAGGAAGCTCAACTCTGATGCGATCGGAACCTTCTATGGTAACCACCGGCTCAGATAAGCCCATTTGGTTAACTCTTTTTTCAATTACAGCTTGTGTCTGCGTCATTATTTTTTTCAATTCTTCTCCAGTAGCATCTGTTTGTGCCTCCATAACAACATAAACTCCACCGGATAGATCAAGTCCCAGCTTTATTTGATCTTTGATTGGAGCGAAGGAGCCTATGCCCATAAGAGTTACATACCAGCCAAAGAGTATAAGAATTGACAAAATAATTGCCAATGCCTTCTTCATTGTAATTTCCCTTCTTTGTCTCTTGTATAATGTATAAAAATTCTTCTAAATTATATTAAAGAATATTTTACTACTTATTTGTGATTCTAACAAGCAAAAACATAAAAAGACCCAAAATTGCTAAATATTCAGGCTTATCAGCTTCCCAGGTTTACACCTATCATCCCGCCAACACTGCCGAACAGAATAGGAGGCAAAAATTTCAACAACCCTGCACTAAAGGCAATTCCCGACGAAAACACCAGTGTATAAAATACTGATAATATAAGAATAAAAATAACTGAAAACAATGCACCGTAAATGAAACCTCTTTTTTTAATATGATTTCCGATATATACACCTAGGAAAAAGCAGCAGACTGCAATAATTGCAATCATATAGTAGATTGACCAACTTTCTGGTATTATAGTTAACTTCATAATCACGCTCATCAATAATGTGAGCAAAATAAATAAGATAAATGAATATGCAATTCCTTTTAAATTTTTGAATAAAATCTCCATAATATCCTCCTTAACCAGACTAATAATTAAATAATCCTAATGAAACTCAAATTAATTTAATACTTTTTGCATAATATTCTTTTACATTATATTTTTCATCTGAAGATTTATACAAATAAAAGGTTATTCAGACATAAAAAATAAGTTCCAGAATAATTCTGAAACTTATTGTTATTGGTGCCGGCGATCGGGGTCGAACCGATACGGTGTTGCCACCACGGGATTTTGAGTCCCGCACGTCTGCCAATTCCATCACGCCGGCGTACAAAAATTATAATACCACAATGATAAAATGAAATCAAGAAAAAGCATTTACATTTTGATATATTTCCTATATAATTTTTTACATAACTTAAAAGGAGGAATAAAAATGGACCAAATAGCTGCGTTAATGCCTTTAATTATATTAATATTTATTATGTATTTCCTGCTTATAAGGCCGCAGAGAAAAAGAGAAAAAGCTATAAATGCTATGAGAAATGCTTTGAAGGTCGGGGATGAAGTCATTACGATAGGTGGAATTCGCGGCAGGATTATCAGGATCAAAGATGAGGTATTAACGATTCAAGTTGGAGCGGACAAGATTAAGTTTGATGTCATGAGATGGGCTATTTCAAGTGTAAACGGTAAGGATTCTGCACCTTCTCCTTCTAAGAAAGTCGGAAAAGAAGAGTCGGCGGAAGAAGATAGTAAACCAGCTCCCAAAAAATTACCAAAGAGAATGAAAAGAGCTGATGCAGCTCCGCCTGATGAAACAAAAACAGCTAAGACTGCAGAAGTAACAAAAGAATCACCTGCAGATACTAAAACTGATGAAACCGAGAAAGCAACTGTTCAAGAGGATAGCCAAAAATAGAAGTTTGAATAGATTGTTCCCTTAAAGATATGACCCCGCAAAAAATTAACTAGACGATGAAAATAGATAGACTATACAGTATTTTTGTATGATCTATCTATTGTTTTTTTTGGCTCTATAATAAATGTTGTGGTGTTTAGAAAATTAAATGCCACAGCATTTTAATTTTTTGCAAAAAAATATAGAGCATAAAGCAGATCTCAAGTAGAATGAAATTACCCAAAAACCATTCGA
>DUPP01000245.1 GCA_012838265.1 Clostridiales bacterium | reverse complement strand
TTCCGAAAAGTATGGGGAAGATTTGATTTTGACAGTAAGGAGCAAGAACAGTTTTTCCAAAATCAACGCAAGGATATGGAGAAGCTGTTGTCTGCTGTAAAAGATGGTATACCAATACGAATATGGAAAAGCAACGCACCTTATTCTACCTGTGGATTTCACTACGTATGCCATTTATTAAGAAATATTGACTGCCATATAAGTGTTGTTTCTTTACCTAAATATAATCCAATATCTGTGAATGAAATAGTATAATGATTTTATTATGGCTGGATTTATCGGGAAGCTCTTAGGAGAATATAGACTGGGTATTAGCGATGGTTGGTATGCTTTGCGTATTGAAAAAATGATCGAAGAAAACAAAATTAATTGTTGTTGAAAATAAGGATCCTTCACATCCATATGGTAAGGTTTTAAAAAAAAGCAATAATATCTGGTACATGAGGGGAGGAAACACTATTGGATCATTATATTGAAAAGGCAAGTGAATATTTGAAGGTTTTATGCGATGTCAAACCAAATAGAAGGACAGGCTCACCAGGCAACAAAGAAGCAACTGATTTCTTTGAAAAAACGATCCGTAAGTACGGGTACGATATCGATGTCACACCTTTTGAGACTTTAGACTATATCTGTGTTGGTGCCACATTAACTTACGGAGATCACAGCTATGAAGTATATGCCAGCCCTTATTCTTTGGGATGTAATATTACTGCTGAAATAATCACCGTATCAACATTGGAGGAACTGAAAAATACTAATTGTGAGGGAAAAATCCTGTTATTGAAAGGAGCTATTTGCGATGAACAACTGGCACCCAAGAACTTTGTCTTTTATAATCCGGAGCATCATAAAGAGATTATAGCTCTTTTGGAGAATCAAAAGCCGGGGGGAATAATAACAGCAACAAAGAAAAATACGGAACTGGCGGGAGCCTTAAGCCCTTTTCCTCTATTCGTAGATGGTGACTTTGATATCCCAAGTGTTTATTGTCTGGATACTGTGGCTGATGAAATCCAGACACTGACAGACAAAAAAGCCCAAGGTGACCATTTATTTTCCCGCAAAAGCACGTGCAGATGTATTGAGACTTCCGATTGATAAAGAGGTCAAACTTATGATAGCGGCTTCACAACAAATGGGAAAACTGAAATACTTTCCTATTGTTTTCGATTTATATTCGGATGAAATGTTTGAGGCAGTTTTCTTGCTTGCTGATTTCAGGAAAAGTATTTAATAGGTGGTGAAATGTATGGAAATCAGGCGATATAGCAAGGCAGATGAAACTTTGCTTTTTGATTTACTAATCAATGAGGGAGATGACTGGATTGATTATCACGGACCGGTTGGTCGAATTAAATATATAAAAGCGCTTGAATCAAGCATCACATATATCGCCTATGATGAAAACCTTGTGTGCGGTTATGTGCGCTGTCGGGAAGACGATGGTTTCGGTGTTTATATATATGATTTGCTCGTAAGAAAAACACATAGGGGAAGGCGAATAGGCAAAACCCTTTTGGAAAGGGTGTGCGAGGACTTTCCAAATCAGCCGGTTTATGTGATGAGCGATGTTGACCCATATTACGAAAAACTTGGATATCGTAGAGAGGGATCAATATTTAAGATTAAAGCAAAATGAATTAAGGGACTATACGATTATTATTTCGTAGGGTGCCATTCTTTTATAATAAAAGAACGGATTGTTTATTTCTCATATATTTGATATAATAAATGTGAAAAAATTCTGATAATTCTGAATATATGTAGAAAGGAGCAATGCAAATGACAAAACTCAGCCTGATCGAAGGTATCGGAGAAGCGTATGAATTAAAACTTAAGGCTTCTGGTATAAACTCGAGAGAACAATTATTAGAAGTATGTTCCATAAAAAAAGGTCGAGCAGACCTCGCTAAAAAGACAGGTATTTCAGAAAAGCTGATCCTGAAATGGGCGAATCATGCAGATTTAGCCAGAATAAAAGGTATAGGAGGGCAATATGCAGAACTTTTAGAAGCAGCGGGTGTTGATACGGTACCGGAACTGGCAACAAGAAAAGCAGAAAACCTGTACAAGAAGATGGTCGAGGTAAACGAGGCCAAAGCACTTGTTAGAAAGCTGCCAACTGAAAAGCAAGTTACGGATTGGATTATGGAGGCAAAAGATTTACCCCGTGTAATGCAGTACTGATCACTAACAGGGTTAAAAGCATCTATCAAAAAACGATAGGTGCTTTTATTATGCCTATTTTTGCAGAGGAAAGTATCATCACACCTACAATATCAAAATAGGACGGTCACGGTTAAAACTTTCCCTCCTGATTGCTGCGGAAAATGAATAATGGTATAATTTTAATTACATTTACAATCAGGCACCGATCAGGTGGTGAAGAAATGGTAAAACAATTCACCGGCACTAATAGAATAATGTATTAACAGAGAAAAGAGTGATATAAATGTTCTTTATAGGAGTTTTTGGTATACAGGACAAAGATGAATATATAGGAACCTATAATAATATTGTATGTCCCTCATGTGGAAGATTAGCCAGGTATGAAATTCATAAGTCGTACAGGTATTTCCACGTATTTTTCGTTCCGACTTTCCGGTGGAACGTCAAGTATATTGTAAAAACCTCATGTTGCGGCCGCATTTATGAGTTGGATCCTTTCATTGGCAGTGAATTTGAAAAAAATCCTGACATTGAAATTAAAAATGAAAATCTGAGGCAGGTTAATCATTATTTGCCTTTCAAATATTGCCCGAATTGTAAAACAGATGTACTTTCAGAATTCAATTATTGTCCATATTGTGGCGGGAAATTATAAGGGAATCTACTCCTGACAGAGCGATTGATTATCTCGCTGACAGTGAGGGAACGGAACTAAATTTTAAGGTAATGGCAAGTGCTGTGGCAACATTTCGTAAGGAAGGAACAGTTAACGAAGCTTATTTTGAGGAAATCCGCAAAGATGTGAAGCGGAGAGGAGGTCGTAAATAGAATTAGCCGGAAAATGATTGCCATTTCTTTCGGATATACAGGTTTTCGCTTTTGACGCTATGGAGGAAACATAGCGGTTGATTTATAAAAATTGTAAAAAGCAGGGAGGAAAACTGATGGATCACATCGTATATTGTGACAAAAAAGCTAAGGAGCTCTCACGCCTTCTCTCTGGCGAACAAACCATGGTGATTCGTGGAGCTGCTGGAAGAAAGCTGCCCCATGGCAGGGTAGCAATTAATGACACTGTATATCTGCTGGAAAACGACGGCAGTGGAATTATACGCGCAAAAGGCAAAGTATCCAGTGTAGTTAATTCAGAAAAGCTGTCTTCGGAGGAATCTGAGAGAATAATCGTTGAAAACATGAAACAGCTGAAATTGACAGAAGCTCAGAAGAAACGATGGATTGGTAAACGATACCTATGTCTGGTCGGACTTAATGACATACACGAAACTGAGCCATTTTCTTATGTACGGGAAAAGAATATGGATGACTGGATTATCGTAGATAGTATAGAAGATATTAAAAAATGATGAGAAACACAACAAACACAGTATTTGGTGGAATAAGGGTATGGATACCTGTTGTGCTGATTTTTTCTTTTGTCCTGGCATTTGCCATTTCGGGGCTTAATCCATTCAAGAAAAAGGTGGAGCCGTTTGTACCGCTTGACGAATATATATCGCATCTTGATAAGCAAATTCCTGAACTTATGGATTTTTATAATATCCCAGGGAGCAGTATTGCCATTGTCAAGGAAGGTAAGATAGTCTGGTCGGAAGCCTATGGCAGTGCCGATGTAGAAAAAGGGATTAAACTGACAAAAGATACACCTATGCGGGTCCAGTCTATTTCAAAATCTGTTACAGCATGGGGCATTATGAAACTGGCGGAGCAAGGAAAAATAGAACTGGATGCTCCTGTTATGAACTATATTAATAGTTGGCATTTTCCCGAATCCGGGTTTTCAGCAGAACAGGCAACGGTACGGCAACTGTTAAGCCATACCGGGGGGCTTCCTTTGGGTGATGTATTTACTATTTACTCTCCCCATGAAGAAATGCCCTCCCTTAGGGAAAAGCTCACGAAGGAAGCCATTTTAGTCAGAGAACCTGGCAGTGCCTTTTCCTATTCCAATACGGGCTATAACCTGTTGGAGCTGCTTATTGAAGAAGTCACCGGGCAGCCATTCGATGAATATATGAAGCAGGAGATATTGAACTCTCTTGGAATGAACCATTCAACCTTCAGCTGGAATGATAGATTTGACCCCAAACCCCCGGTAGGATATGATTTGAACGGAAAGCCTGTACCAGTTTATGTATATCCGGAGAAGGCATCAGGAGGGCTTTTTTCAACGGCAGAAGATATTGCTGCCTTTACCATCGCCGGGATGAGGGATATATCGCATGACGAACAGGTTTTAAACTTCAACACACAGGTACTAAACTACAATACAATTGAAGCAATGTACACTCCGGTAAAAAAAGAAATCGGTATATATAACCTGGTGTTTGATGCATATGGCTTAGGTCACTATATCGAAACACTGCCGAACGGCAAAAAAGCAATTTCCCATGGCGGACAGGGTACTGGTATAATGACTCATTTCCATGCCGTCCCTGAAACCGGTGATGCTATAGTGATTCTGACCAACAGTCAGAGAAGCTGGCCTTTTATCTCTTATCTCCTTAGAGATTGGGCACGGTGGCGAGGATTTGAATCCACCGGGATGGGGCGTATCATTTGGGGCCAATATTTGCTGTGGTTTATCATTGCCTTGATCTGGTCAGCAGTTATTCTTCAGATCATGAAATTAACTCCATGGATTATGACAAGAAATCATAAAGATATACAAGAAGCGAGGCACTCTAAGCTGCGTATCACTACGCAGATAGTCGTGGCGCTTATCATAATATTTATACTAATATGGTGTCTTAGCAGGAAATATTTGTTTCTTTCGTCAGTATTTCCGATAGCATCCCAATGGCTGGGTATTTCGGCATTTGTTCTGTCAATCAGCTTGCTTTTTGGTGCATGGAAAGGGAGGAAAGAAAATTTACAAAGAATAGAGAGAAAAGAAAATCCACAAAGAAAAGAGAGTAAAGAAAATACGCAAAGAAAAGAGAGTAAAGAAAATACGCAAAGATATGAAGCGGAGGGGAGGTAGAAAACAATGCTCGGAGCAATTATAGGAGATATTGTAGGTTCAGTCTATGAATGGAACAACATAAAAACAAAAGACTTCCCGTTGTTCCGCGACGACTGCTTTTTTACAGATGATACAGTTATGACCATCGCAGCAGCAGACGCTATCATGAACGGTGGAGGACTTGATGATTTTATTGACGCGTACAAGAAATGGGGTCGGCTGTATCCTGATTCAGGATATGGCGGCAGGTTTGGAAGCTGGATTCATTCCGATGATCGTAAGCCCTATAACTCTTGGGGCAACGGCTCTGCGATGAGGGTTTCACCTTGCGCGTGGGTTCTTAATTGCGGATTCTATGCGCGTACAGGTTGTTGGCCGTCAAACGGCTGGGAATGTGTAACAAGATCTGCGGAGGTGACGCATAACCACCCTGAAGGCATCAAAGGTGCACAAGCCACGGCTGCAGCGATATTTTTAAGCCGATTCTACGCAGAAGGTCACTCCTTCGATTATTGTAAACCATGGAGCCTGGAAGAATTGAAAGCTGAAATTAAGAAGCTGATTGAATCAAATCTTGGATATGATCTGTCCCGGACGCTTGACGAAATCCGCCCAACCTACCGCTTCAATGAAAGCTGCCAGGAAACGGTTCCACAGGCGATTATCGCATTCCTTGAAAGCACGGACTTTGAGGACGCAATCCGAAATGCCATCTCCCTCGGAGGGGACAGCGACACTCTTGCAGCAATTACTGGCAGCATTGCTGAAGCCGCCTATGGTATACCGGATTGGATAAGGGACAAAGCTTTGGGTTATCTGGACGAACCACTGAGAGATGTCTATAATCGGTGGACAGCATTCTTACAGCATAAGGAAATTCCCTGATCCGTTATCGCATTGATTGGCTCATTGAACCTTATAATACTATGTATACCAGCGTAGTTGCAAAAAAACGGAACCTTGGGGTAATGAGGGCTAATAATTTTGGTCACAATTATTTCAATTATCAGACCGTTAAAGAAGATCAAATCTAAAGGTATTCCCGAAGTTATCGGATCGTTATAACGGTCATTCGCAGATTTATCTGAGAGAATGCTGGCGTTTCCTCGTCAATATATCGGAAAGTTTAAACACTGCGTCATCTCCTCCAAATTTTGGACACATAAAAAACTCAAATTATTGTTTAAAAATGTTAATTGAGGTATTAATGAAATATCAGTTAGTAGCATTTTTGGTTAAGTAATTCTTGTGTTCTTCTGATAGCTTATGACATATCGACTATATAATTTGCTTTGCATAAAAACTGCTGTTAAGTTAAAGGAGATATATAAGGGGGAGAAGTAAATGATGTATGCAAGCCAGGATTTAATTAATGAACATGAAGGTATTCTAATTGGGCTCACAATTCTTGAAAAAATGGCTGATAAGGTTGAACAATCAGGGATAATTGAAATCAGTGATATAGAAGAATCAGTTAACTTTTTTAAACTATTTGCTGACAAGTGTCACCATGGCAAAGAAGAAGGTTTCATGTTTCCTGCAATGCAAAAGGCAGGACTTCCAAATGAAGGGGGACCTATCGCACAGATGCTTCTTGAACATGACGAAGGTAGAAAATATATCACCGAGATGAGCTCTTCTATTGAAAATGGCGCTTTAGAAGGGAATAAATTTATACAGGCTGCTAAAAATTATATAAGTTTAATGCGAGAACATATTGAGAAGGAAAATAGAGTTTTATTTCCTTTTGGTGATAAAATAATCCCGATGGATGAGCAGCAGCAATTGTTAGAGCAATTTGAGGAATTTGAAGAAAAAGTAATGGGAAAAGGAACCCATGAAAAATTACATATGCTTCTTCATAATTTTAAAGTTAAATACCTTAAAACTCCTAATGATTAATTAACATTTACAGGTTTTGCCAGTTTTCATAAGAGTGCTCAATTATTCATGTTATTTGTCACTATTAAATACATAACATAAGATGTCACTCTTTTTATTTTATTCAATTTCAATGCTGAAGAATCCTCCATTGGAGGACTCTACAGCAGATTAACAAAATCCTACAAAATGAGAGGAGAATTAAATTTCTTCTTCCATTAAAGTAAGCATACTGCCGATCCCTTTCTTTTTAGCTGTTTCATATACATATTGCCCAAGGGAGATGTCCTCGGCAGCAAAACCTATGTTAAACGCCAGGATTTGCTCCGTATCATTTTCTCTGCCGGGTTTTGTTCCGTTTATTAACTCACCAAGTTGGCAATAAAATTCAGGCATTCCACCGGGGAAAGAACCGGGGGATGACTGATAGCCAAGAGTCTGTTCTAAATCATCTGTAATTATTTTTTTTACACTGTGGAGAAGCTCTGCAGACCAAGCCCTTCCGGCTTCCAGGCCGGCACCGGTCATGCCTGGTTTAAAATCCTCCGCATCAATAATAGGAGCATGCAGGCGCTGTGTACAGGTTACGATAATATCTACATCCTGAACGGCTTCCTTGACTGAGTTAAAAGGAATTATCTCACAATCTGTTTTCTCTGTCATAGTTTTTATGTAAAAATTCACCATGTTAGGTTTAATATCATAGATATGACACTCCTCAATGGAAGGAAGCACATGTTTTATAGCGAGAAGGTGCATCCTTCCCTGAACTCCCGCACCGATAATTGCAATTTTCCGGGAATCAGACTTGGCGCAGTATTTCATTGTTATTGCTGTTGCTGCAGCTGTCCTGACTCCTGTGAACCAGCGGCAGTCCATTACACACACAGGTATTCCTGTTTCCGGATCGTTTATTACTTGTATTCCCGCTATCTGCGGCAGATCATACTTATAGTTGTTAGGATAGCCTGATACCCATTTAATGCCGCATGCATCCATCGTTTTCAGGTATACGGGCATTTCGTGTATAAAACAGTCCGGTCTGGTATGGACACCCCGCTTGGGCGGACATTCCACCGTATTTTGGACAAATTCGCTGTTGGCAAGTTCAACCTGTTTAATAATAACATCCCAACCTAATTGTAATGAGATGATATCTTCCTGAGATAAATAAAGGAATTCAACCTTTTTCATATATGACAACTCCTTTTATTAATATAGTGAGGCGAAACCCGTATAATACCAGCTTTCAGTTATAATACCAGCTTATCTCCTAAAATTGTTTTTGGCAGCCAAAGAGCCAGTTCCGGGATATAAGTAGTCATAATTAAAACGGGAATGTAACAGAAGATAATCAGAATAAATGAATATTTCATGATCTGTGCAGCGGGAACGCCTGTAATTCTGGTGGTAAGAAATATAAATGGTGCACATGGCGGCGTTATATTTCCCATTCCAAGGTTAACACCGAGAATAGCAGCCATATGTATTGGACTTACACCGATAGCAAGGCACACCGGAACAAGTATAGGTGCTGAAATCAAGGTGCCGCATATGTCATCGGTTATCATGCCTAAAATAATCAGACATACATTGATCATCAGCAGGACAGCCCACTTTTCATCGGAAATTGCAGTAAGAAGCCTTAAAATAATATCCGGAAGCCCTTCTTGGATAAAAAGCCGGCTTAAAATAGATACAAATGTCAGCAGCATAAACATAACGCCCGTTGTAATGCCGGCTTCCGTCAGTGCTTCCTTAAGCTTATTGAATGACATGGCTTTGTAGTAGAACATTGCTATAGGAATTGCATATATAACAGAAACGGCTGCTGCTTCTGTTGGCGTCATAATACCGCCATATATTCCTCCCAGTACTATTATTGGCATCAATAAAGCAGGAAAGGATTCCTTTGAAGTGTGTATCAACTTTTTTCTTCGTTCCTTAAAGGGTAATATTGCCGGTGCAGGAACTTTTGGCTCCTTTTTAATCAGAATCCATGAAACAATACTTAGAAGCGCAGTCAGAATTATTCCGGGGACAGCGGTGGAAAGGAAACAGGCAAGTACCGACTGGTCAGTTGACCATGCATAGAGGATTTGAATTGCGCTGGGTGGTATCAGCAAGCCTAAAGGTCCCGAACAGCATATGATAGCTGCGTATACTCCCGGGGTATAATTTTTTTCTTTCATACGCGGAGCCATTATAGAACCTATACAGGCAATCGTGGCAGTACCGCTTCCGCAAATCGATCCAAACATAGCACTTGCAGCTGCAGTTACAATTACAAGTCCACCTTTTATACGGCCTGTAAAACATTCAATCCAGTCAATAAGCAAGCCGCCGATTTTTCCTTCTTCCATAACCTTTCCTGCCATTATGAAAAATGGTATTGCCAGCAGTACCACGGAGTTTACTTTACTGAAGGTTGTAATCAGAAGCATTAATGGATTGATATCCCGTGCAAATACAAGAAAGACTACTGGGGCAGCAAAGGCATAGGGGATAGGAACTCCGTATACTATAGCGACAGTCAGCAGTATGACAGCTATTATCATGCTTAATTCAAATGACATCGTTTTCATCCCCCCTCGACAGAAGTTCCTCCGGCCGTATTTTAATGTATCTAATAAGATGAAACAGAGTATAGAAGAACAGTCCGCAGATGCCAGCATAAATAGCCAGCTCTGAAGCAATAAGAGGCATCTTCAAAGCTGATGTTCTGCCTCCTGCATTGAAATTCCAAACTACATATTCAAAACCCCATTTCATCCAAAACGCCATACAAATAACGCCAAATGCATTCAGACTTATATTGTAGAATTTTTTTGCCTTTCCGCTTTTAAAAATGAAACTCATCATATCGCCTTTTATATGTGATTCTTCCCATGTAGCATACGTTGCGGCAAGGTAGTACAGCCAAAGGGTAAATAACAGAACGATATCTTCATAGCCGAAAAAATCCTTATGCAATATATAGCGCATAAATACACTTACTGTAATGAGAACCAGAGGTATTACTCCGCATATGAATATCAGAAACCTTAATGCTTTAAGGACTGCGTTCCAAAGGAATGTTTTTTCTATAGCTAAAGTTGTTTTCTCCATATATTCAGCGCTCCTTTCAGTCCTGCAGAGCTGATGCCAGCAACATCAGGCAACAGCTCCGCATTTGCAGTTCGGCCAGAGATAAATCAATCAAGGTTTTCTACCCAGGCATAAATCTCGTTCATTAACTCTTCACCGAATTCCTCAGCAAAAAGTGGATATACTTTTTCTCTGACAATTTTGGCAACCTCCTGCAATTCCTCATCTGTAGGAGTTATTATTGTGATTCCGTATTCTTCAAGCGCTGTTCTGGCTGCCTCTTCAGCCGCCTGTACATCAGCTATACCGGTAAGAGCTTCATCTTCAGCTATTTTTATAAGGAGCTCTTGATATTCTGCAGGCAGGCTTTCCATAGTCTTGGTGCTTATAAGCATGCCCATTGGTTCATTAACAGCTTTATATTCTACAAAATATTTAATAACGTCTTTGAAACCTACATTGTTACTGATCAAGCTGCCACCGTACCAGCCATCTGCAATTCCTGTCTGCAAAGCGGAATACAGGTCAGCATACGGGATTGTTGTTACTCTGAATCCAAACGCTTCTACCTGAGCTATAAGTGAATCGATTGAAGCTGATCGAATCAAGGCATCCTGTTTTACATTTAAGTCAAAAAGCGTATCGAGGTTCCCTAAATTCTTGGCACCTATACCCATAAATCCATTTGTCAGAACACCCAGCAATGTAACGCCCTGTGCTGCGTTTACTTCGCTCATGGTCTTGAAAAACCAGAGGTCTTTATCAGAATAAAGTGTTTTTAAATCGTCCCAATCCATAACAATGTAAGGTGTCATGCCAATATTCGCCCTTATGTCATATTTATCGGGAACGGTCATCCAGGCAAGGTCGATAGTGCCCATCATCAGCTCATCGTAAACTGCCAGATAATCACCCAATTGGTTGGAGGGATAGATTGTAATTTTAATATCGCCGTCTGTTGCTTCATATACAGCATCTGCGAATCTCTGTGCACTTTTGGTTAAAGTGTGCTCATTGCTGGTCATAGTGGATAAACGCAATTCATATGTTGGCCCCTCTTTGCTGTCTGTACCTTCTTTATTGGTTCCGCTGCTGCAGCCTGTGGATAAAATATGTGTTTTTCCAAATAATTACTTTTAAAATATAAGCATTGTTGATATCATTAACAAAAAAGGGCAAATATGTATGATGTACACCCGGGTTATGCTAAAAAATTGGTTTTTTGAATAAACATGGAGTGTATATATTAGCGTGAAAAGGTGCTTTCACGTCTTTTCTTTTGCTTGAATATAAAAGGAATGCTGAGGGTTCGATTGCCATGTGAGATATTGATACCAGCAATTTTAATTGAAATTTTCTAAAAACACTTGCATTTTATTTGGTTTTAGCATAACATATATTATATAACATGCGTTATATAATATATGTTATTTAAGGATGGTGATATTTTGGGGCCAAAGACTAAATTCACAAGGGAACAAATAATCGATGCAGCATTCGATATAGCTAATTCTGAAGGAATTGACAGTATAACCATGAGAAAAATTGCTGAAAAAATGGGCAGTTCAGTTGCTCCTATATACGTAAATTTTAAAAATGTTGACGAACTGAATGAAGCTTTAATAGAAAAGATTATAAGTATCAGTCGACAGCTTTTATTGGAAGAAAACACTGGTAACCCCTTCCGCGATATAGGAATGGCAAGTCTTAGATTTGCAATGGAATATAGCGTTATTTTCAGGGATATGGTAATAAAAAGCGGCAAATACATGCAAGGCTATGATGAAAAAATCATGCCGACTTTGATTGAAGAGATGCAAAAGGACCCTGAGCTTAGGGGGTTCACTATTGATGAGTTAAAAACAATTTTATTAAAAATAAGAATATTTCAATTTGGACTTTCAATGATGGCTGCCAACGGCTTGCTGCCCAAGGATTATAGTAAGCAAGATATGATGGATATTTTGTCCAGTACTGCTGATGATGTAATAATGTCAGCTAAAATAAGGAAGGGATTGCGATGACTGAAAAAGATATTCGTAATATTTGGATTTTTATTTTCTTTGTTATCATAAGCGGTTGGATAGGAGTTCTTGTGGATTCTGTTTTAGTTGCCCAGCCTGAAGGTGATTCACTTGGTATGGGAATATGGTTGATACTGCCTTTGTTAACTGCATTAATAATTATCCTGTTTTCAAAGGAGAGCCGGCAAGGCCTTGGCTTAAAGCCGAATCTCAAAGGCAACATGAAATGGTACCTGACCTCGATCTTAATCTTTCCTGCTGTTACGGCAATAGTATTGCTAATCGGCGCAGCAGTGGGCTGGATAGACTTCTCGCTATTTAATATCAACGCATTTATTTTGGCGTTTTGCAGTATTTTACTAATTAATTTCATTATTAACATCTTTGAGGAAACTGCCTGGCGTGGTTATCTGACTTCCCAGCTAATCAAATTAAATCTTAGTGACCTGAAGCTGTATCTAGTTGTTGCTTGTGTATGGGCCATGTGGCATCTACCGTACTACCTGGTGTTTTTACCTGAAGCTGATATATGGGCAGTTATGCCTGTCAACCGGGTTGTTTATGCAGTTGTTGCTTTCACAACTTTTTTATCCTGGACGGTAATGTTTACTGAACTTTTCAGAGTAACCAAATCCGTATGGCCATGTGTTATTTTACACACAGTAGAGGATTCGCTGATTAATCATTTAGTAATATCAGGCTATATCAGTATCGCAGCCGGTAAAGAAATCCTTATTTCACCGATCAATGGAATAATAACCTCTATTCTATACGTAGTTGTCGGAATCGGAATAAGAGCTTATAGAACACAGTCAAATAAAGCGGATCAAAGCACTTTATTAAATGTATGTAATCACCCAAATTGCAGCATATAAAAATGTATTTTATTTACAAAAAGAGGGATTGTTATGCAAAAGAGTTTAAACAAGAAAATGATTGTAATTATCGGGGTTATTCTATTTATTGCGGTAGTGATTGTGGTGTTTTTTAATATCCCGTATTCAAAAACCAAAACAGAGTTTTTGAAGAACATAAACAGTTTATCAACCAACCAGCCCGATGAGAACAGCGTATTTACCGAAGAAGATATTGCCCATTTGCCACCGCCTGTTCAGAAATATTTCAGATATTGCGGCTATATTGGCACTCCAAAAATGTTCAATATGAAAGCAACGTTTCAAGATGTTGATTTTCTGTTAGGAAAGGATAAATCTACAATAAAGATTGATTATACCCAATACAATTTCGTAAATGAACCAAACAGGATGGCGTATATTGACAGCTCTATGTATGGAATACCCTTTGAAGGTCTGGATTCATATATTGCCGGGAATGGTTCAATGAAGGGTGTGCTGGCAAAGTTGTTCACCTTGTTTAATCAGACCGGGGAAAATATGGATAAAGCCTGCCTTGTTACTTTCTTATCAGAGTGCCTTTTTGTTCCTAATGCAGCTTTACAGGATTTCGTAGTCTGGGAAGAAATCGATAATTTTCATGCCAAAGCTACTATATCCAACTACGGTATTACTGCAAGCGGTATCTTTACGTTTAATGAAAAGGGTGAAATGATTTCCTTTATAACCGATGACAGGGAGAATATAGCGTTTGACGGCACCAGTGAAAAGATTAAGTGGTCAGCAGTTTGCAGTGAGTATACGGAAACAAACGGTATTAAAAGGCCTACTGTTTTGAAGGCAGTTTGGCATTATGACGACGGCGATCTTGTTTATTTTGACGGAAAGGACGTAGTTATTGAATTCGATTACGAACGAATGAATTGAGTCTGCAGCCACCCTGAGGGCTTCCCGTGGCATTGATTACATGGAAGGCACCATCATGCGGCTCTGTAAAATGAGAAAGCAACCGTTCACTTGTTAATCACTCGTTATCACTTGTAATTACTTGTTAATCATTGGCACTGTTGTTCCCGCCTTTCGGTTTTGCCAAAAAGCGTTCATCGGTTAATAATTGGAGATTAAGTTAAAATGGATAAACCTTTATTCTCTTACAAATTCGTCAATTCAAAATTGGAGATTAAACCTAAAACGGTAAAGAAAAGGCTTTATAACACCGATAAACTTTTGCACGGTAGTCTCGCATTCATTGCACTGTTTTTTGTTCAGGTATTGGTCGGCAAATCCGGATGGATCGTTGCCGATCTGTTCTCCTATGATTTATTCGACCCTGATCATCTTTTTGCCCTGCTGTCTGTTCATCATATTGCTCAAATGCTGATTGCACTGGCTGTTATTGCGGTTTTAAGCCAGCTGATTAAAGTAGATTTCGGCTTTCGACTTGGAGATAGCAGAAATGGGCTACGATATTTTCTTATATTTACTGGTATAATTGCTGCGATTGCGCTGATATATCACATACTTTTGTATTACTTTGACCAAGCGCTGACATTTGATTTTCCGTTAACAAAAAAGAATGTTCTTGGAACCCTGGGCTTTCAATTGTTTTTAAGCGGTACCTCCGAAGAGATTCTGTATCGCGCATTGCCTGTTACGGTGTTTGTTTATGTTTTCGGTCAAAGCATTCGAATAAAATGGGATTTTACGCTGGAAGTGGTTCTTGCCTCCTGTCTGTTCACTGCTGCACATATCAAATGGTCCTTATTCCCTTTTTCTGTAGATTTGAATCTTTCCCAGTTATTCTACGCTTTTGCAATGGGTATCGTAAACGGAATCGTATATCAGCAAACCCGCAGCATTTTATATCCGATGCTTATGCATAGCATCAGTAATGTCCTGATGGTCGGAACGGGGTATCTGTTTGTCTTTCTACTGTAAATGCGAGGGAGTCTATACATGAGTAAAGGACATAAGAATGAAAGCTTTAATCAGTTAAAAAACTCAGGTTTTGTGTATATTATAAGGATTCATGCACAGCTATTTATAATGGCGGCTGTATATTTTATCACGGCAGGAAGTCTCGATATAGGAAGAGCGTGGGTTTATTTCGGTATTACGGCAGGCACATACTTTATAGGCTCATTGATATTAATACGATATAATCCCGAACTTCTTAATGAAAGGGCTAAGAGAAGGGACAATACCAAGCCATGGGATAAGGCGCTATTAAGCTTATACCTATTGATTGGTTTTTTCGGAACACATATTGTCGCCGGATTGGACAGCAGATTTGGATGGTCGAGCCTGAACATTATATATATGATACCAGGGGCGGTTTTATATGTAGCTGCTGCATTCATCCAAATAATATCGATGCTGAAAAATAAATACTTTGAAGCAACGGTTAGGATGCAACGTGACAGGGAGCAGCAGGTAATAAAAGACGGTCCTTACAAAATTGTCAGGCATCCGGGTTATGCTTCGGTTTTATTAAGCTTTACTGCAATTCCGTTCATGTTAGGTTCTTTTTATGCCTTAATCTGCACGGCTGCGGTCTTCATCATTATTATAACCCGCACCGCATTGGAAGATAGAATGCTGCAAGAGGAATTACCGGGATACTCCCAATATGCAAAAGAAGTGAAATCCCGGCTTTTCCCCTAAATTAAACATCCTAAGCGTTTTAGAGGATTAAAGAAACGCAATAGTAAAGTTCTTATAAGAGTGATTGATTTTTTTAATACACATCCAAGAATCGATCTCAATAAATGCCAAAAAAAGGTTGCAGGTTTGATATCAGGCTTTTTCAGAAAACAGGTTTAAAAAGGCTCCAATCCATATGAAAATATAAGTAAACATTTGGAAATGTATTGATAATGTGCCAAAATCATGTTTTAATGTTGCTGAGTTAATAACATTAAATTCCAATTAACGAGGATTCTTAAACAGTTTGAATAGACAGAATGGTATATGGCTAATTAAAATTAGTGAGATAAATAACGGAACATTTATAGGCGGGAGGTGCTAAACCTATATGAAAATACTAATAGCTGACGACGAGGAAGACATCCGAAATTTAATAAAAATCAGTCTTGAGGAAAACGGATATACTGTCTTAACAGCGCAAAACGGCAAGGAAGCATGGGATATCCTTACGGCACGGGACGTAAATCTGGCAATCCTTGACGTGATGATGCCGGTGATGGATGGATTTAACCTTCTCCGCAAGATACGGGAACACAGCACTATACCCGTCATCTTCCTTACCGCAAGGACGGACGATATTGACAAGGTGCTGGGACTTGGATTGGGTGCGGATGACTATCTTTCCAAGCCCTTTTCTGTTGCAGAACTGGTTGCCCGTGTAGGCGCGCAGCTAAGACGGAACAATGAGTATCTCTCACCGAAGGAAAAACCCTGCATGAACATTACATACGGAAATTTGTCTATAGACAAAGAAAAATGCTGCGCCTACAAAGACGGAGAGCCAATTGAACTTGGCGCCAAAGAATACAAGCTCCTTCTGTACTTTATGGAAAATCCTGAGAGGGTTTTTACAAAGCGTCAGCTTTATAACGCGGTATGGGAGCAGGAATACTATTTTGACGACAATACCATAATGGTGCATATCAGCCGAATCAGGAACCGGATTGAGGACGATCCGCAAAAACCAAAGTATCTTAAAACAATTCGGGGAATCGGTTACAAGCTCCATTATACGGGAGAAAACTTATGAATAAAAAGCTGTCCAATCAATTTCTTGTAAATTTCCTGGTCATATTCCTGCTGACGATACTGGCTACAGTACTTGCATTTGCGATGCTGTCCTTTGCGAGCGGTTTGATTTCAGGTTCTTTGGTAAAAAACCAGTATCCGGCAAGTGCGATTATAAAAGAGGATTACAGGCAGATTGATGCATCTGGTGTCGTGCAGAGCGGGGGCGGTGTACAGGTTGTAGATAGGGAGTACCGTGTTGTTTTTTCGAGGGGTCTTGATACCATTGGAAAAGAGAAGCTAAGTGCAGGGGAATTTACAAAGTTTTTAACAGAAAGCAAGAGCAGGCCTTATCATTATGATATCATCTATCAACCCGAAGGTGAATTTTGGCTTATTGTTACCTTCCCAACCTCTATAAGAATGGATTTTTCCCTGTTATATAATGAAGAGGCTTCCGTTGGCGATTTCATACATGCAGGTTGGGCAATTGCTTTGGTGGCTCTGAGTTATCTTCTTATAATTGCACTTTTTGCGTTTATCTATTCTAGGATAACGGCAGCCGGCATAACTGTGCCTTTACGAAAGCTATGTGACGGAACAAGGCTTTTACGGGAAGGGGATTATTCCGCACGGGTGGATTTGCGGCTGAAAAATGAGTTTGCTGAGCTTCAGAACACTTTTAACGACATGGCTGCCCGGATTGAGCATGAAATTTCCCTGCGTAAAAAATCAGAGGAGGACAGGCGGCGGCTTATTCTCGACATTTCTCATGACCTTAAAAATCCAATGTCCAGCATTCAAGGCTATGCGGAGCTGCTCATGAAGAAGTCAGACCTGAGCGAGCAAGAAAGCAATGAATACCTTGAAGTCATTCTCAATAACAGCAAAAGAGCTAATCGTCTTCTTACAGAGTTGTTTGAGCTTTCCCAGATGGACAGCCCGGAGTTTTCACTAAAACTGGTGAGAACGGATATCAGCGAATATATTAGGCAAATATGCGGAGAACTTGTCCCGCAGCTGGAGCGTGCAGGGTTCGAATATGAGTTTGATATTTTGGAAGAAAGCGTCTTTGTGCTGCTGGATACCGATAGGTTTGGCAGGATAATTCAAAACCTTGCGGATAACGCGGTGCGGTATAATCCGCCCAAGACAAAGGTTACCGTAAACCTGACGGTGCAAAACAATCAGGTTGTGATTGATTTCAGTGACGATGGGATTGGAATTCCGGCTCATCTTGCGAACCATATATTTAAGCCCTTTGTTAGGGCAGATGATTCCCGCAACTCCAAAACCGGCGGCAGCGGCCTGGGGCTTTCCATAGCAAAAAGAATTGCTGAAATGCATGGAGGGGATTTAATTCTATGCATCTGCGGGAATAAAGGCAGCACCTTCCGGATTACGATTCCTACTATTTAAGATAGATTTAAGATTTATATCAGATGTATTTCAGGTTTGATTGCTATTATAGCAATAAATCTGAAATGCATCTGATTTTTTATTGAGAGGTAATGAGAAATGAAGCATGAACCGGCTCCTTTAGAGATATTTCTTACAAGGCTTGCGTTTTTCCTTTATGGTAAGTCAGTATATAAGGCTTTTGCGGACCGCCTGCCTCTTGAAGGCAGGGAGCAGGTGCTTGATTTCGGGTGCGGGATGGGAACGGTTGCGTACTACGTTGCAAAAAAGCTGCCTCATGGGCATTTGACCTGTCTGGATATTTCTGAACAATGGATGAATGTCTGCCGCAAAACTCTGCGGGGTTACGGTAACATCACTTTTCAGCAAGCGGAATCCCCGAAGTTTGCAAACGAAAGCTTTAACTTAGTATACAGCCATTTTGTCCTGCATGACATCCCGGTAAGCGAATTGAAAAGAATTATCTCAGCGTTGGCAGAGTCCCTCAAATCCGGCGGTGTATTTGTTTTCCGCGAACCGCTGAAGGAAATGTATAAAATAAGCGTTATAAAACACCTGATAGAGCAAAACGGGCTATCCCTCAAGGATAGTCGTATCACCGATATACCGCTTCTGGGCAATGCCCTTGAAAGCGTGTACACCAAATAATCAATAAATTATATGGAGGTTTTATTATGATTCAAACATTTGCCTTTTTCCTTTTGACCTTTTTAGTGTTTGTTTCCTTTGCAGGGGGCTTGTTCCTGGCAGCTTATTGTATCATAGCCCGCCTGAGAAAAAAAACGAATCCAAAGCAGCTTACTCGTCTGAAAAAAACGGCGATTGTTTTTGCTGCAGCGGTAATCTTGAACGCAGGGCTGCTTACTGTTTCACAGCTTACCGCTTATACGCCGAAGATCGTGGACGAAAACGGAAATACACCTGAAAACAGTATTGCAGAGTTAATAGAACTTGAATTGAACGGTAGGAAGCAATGGCTCAGCCTGAGAGGCTGGGACAAAAACGCACCCGTCCTGCTCTTTTTAGCGGGAGGCCCCGGCGGTACGCAAATGGCAGCAGTACGCCATGAGCTGGCGGAGTTGGAGAAGCATTTTGTTGTTGTAAACTGGGATCAGCCTGGCTCCGGAAAGTCATACTATGCCGAAAAAACGGAAAATATTACTGTCCAAACCTATATTCAGGATGGTTTCGCTCTGACGGAGTATCTGAAGGAACGCTTCTCACAGGACAAAATCTACCTGATAGGCGAATCCTGGGGCAGTGCATTAGGGATTTTCCTGGTTCACGAGCATCCTGAATCCTATCATGCCTTGATTGGAACGGGACAGATGGTAGATTTTGAGGAAACTGAACGCATGGATTATGCGAAGGCAATAGAAATCGCTGAAAAAAACGGCGACACTGCCCTAATAGAACAACTCAAGGCAAACGGTGAGCCGCCCTATTATGGCAAGGATGTCACATGGAAAAGTGCAGCGTACATCAATTACCTGAGCAGACATATGGCGAGTAATCCCAGCATCCGGAACCCCGGCTACAACACCATTCGGGATATCTTTTCTTCCGAATATGGGCCGCTCGATAAAATCAACTATGTCCGCGGAATTATCAATACGTACGGTCATGTATACCAGCAGCTTTATGACATTGACTTAAGAACGGATTATAATAGTCTGAATGTCCCTGTTTACTTCTTCCTGGGACGGTATGATATCAACGCACCTACGGTATTGGCTGAGGAATACGAGGGGGTGCTTAATGCGCCTTACAAAGGGATTATATGGTTTGAGCATTCAGGACACAGTCCGTGGATTAATGAGCGTGAAAAATTTGCAGAGGAGGTCCTGTCATGCTTTTTGGGAATCAAAACGTATTAACAGGGAAGGTACAAAGAAGACAACTAAAAAAGGGTGATACAAAATATGAAAACAATTATTTTTCTGCCATACCGCTGCATCAGCAGGTGTCCCGAGCAAGCAATCACACCAGATTTTCTGAAAGAATAGGTTGATTATGTTTTCTGATGTTGAACTGAAATTAAAGAAAAAGAATAAGGTGCTGTTTTCCCGTGAAAGTGAATGTTTACAGGGACTTAAAACGCTGATTGAACAGCAGAAGCATCGCACGCTGGTTATGTGGGCGCTGGATTGCGCAAAAGTACCTCTTGCGCAGTTTGAAGAAAAATACCCGTATGAAGTAAGACCGAGAATGGCATTGGAGCTTTCCGAAGCCTGGTCGAGAGGCAAAATCAAGATGCCTGCTGCAAAACGGGCTATTTTAGACGCCCACGCTGTTGCGAAGGAAATTGATGACAGCGTTTATGGCGCATTATGCCATGCGATTGGCCATGCCGGTGCCACAGTGCATGTTGAAACTCATGCTTTAGGACTTCCCTTTTATGAGTTAACATCTCTTGTTCTCAGGTTTGGAATATGTGAATATCAGAAACACGTTGATGAAAAAATAATTAACTACTATGAGCGCCTTATTTATTGGCAGGAAAATATTGATAAGCTTAATTTAAAATGGGCTAAATTCTTGATGGATGACAGTCGGCCGAATAAGGAAAGAGTGTTAAGTGAAAGGATAAAATTGAAAGAAAAAAGGGAGTGAAGCTTTATGACAAATGAGCGCGTTTACAAAATGGCGTTTTCGAAAATTTATCCGCTGCTCGTACAAAAAGCGGAGCGCAAAGGGCGTACCAAATCAGAGGTTGATGAAGTGATTTGCTGGCTAACAGGGTATGACCATTCCGGCTTGCAAGAGCAAATTATGAAGAATGTTGATTATGAAACCTTTTTTTATGAAGCTCCAAAAATAAATATCGATGCTGCTAAAATTAAAGGCGTGATCTGCGGACATCGTGTCGAGGAAATCAAAGACCCGCTCATGCAGAAGATAAGGTGGCTTGACAAACTGATAGACGAATTGGCAAAGGGTAAATCAATGGATAAAATCCTTTGCAGGAAATAACGTATTTACAACAATTCAGAATTCGATTGCTGATTGAAATCATATCTGATATAATGCCCAGTAATTATTAACAATATTTAATAATTTATAACAATTTATTCAAATTAATTACATTTAAACAATTTATTTCATATTAAATTTCAAAGCATTCCAAATCCTGGGGGACTGAATGGAGGTGAATTCCTTTACGGGCACTCTTAAAAAGAGTGAATAATTATGAAAGAACAAAGGTTTAATGTTATGTGGAAGTATGTGATCAATACATACTTGTTGTTCTGGGTAATGGTCTTAGGGCTTGGCGGGCTGGTATCACAGGTACTTCATGGTACACAAACAGCAATGCAGTGGGTTGTTGTAATATGCAGCTGGTCCCCGACGATTGTGCTCTTATTTATGCTGAAAAGGCTTAAGCCTGGTATAACAGTAAAGGAATTTTATCGGAAGGCATTCAAAGACAGATTACATATCAAATATATTTTATTTATATTTTTTACTGCGTTGAGCGTACTCATTTTATCGGCATTGATTATTTCTATAATTCAAAAAAAATCCTTCACACAGCAGCTTATCTTTGAACCGTCCATACTTCCGAGTGCACTTTTTTTTACCCTGTTACAGGGAGCTTCCGGCGAAGAATCAGGCTGGCGTGGATACTTGCGCCCGGAATTAGAGGAGCGATTTGGATTTATTCGAGGGAACGTTACCTTGGGTGCAATTTGGGCATTCTGGCACGCACCGCTCTGGTTTGTCTCAACTGACTACAGCGGATGGTTGCTGCTTCTCTATATCATTGAGAATTTAGTGCTCCTGACTGCACTGACCTTCGTTATGGCAGTAATAATGAAAAAGTGTGACAACCTGTTTATTGCATTCTGGGTTCACTTTTGTTTTAACTTATCTATGGTATTTTGTCCGGATGATACGTACTTCTTTGTGATATTTACTGCTCTATATTTGATTGCTGCATTAGTATTGCTGGGGTTTTATTTACATTTCGTCAATGTTAATGATAATAGTAAATAACACATTTATAAATTTAACATAGGCTATTCTTTAATTTTAAAATTAAATAAGTAATATAGTTTTTCAATTTTTTTTATTCTAGCTTGAAAAATATTATGAAAATAGTTGTAAAAAACTCAGAATATGATATACATTTTATATTGTAATTAATCTGCAATACCAAAAGCATTATTGCAGAAGACCTAGTTGCCCAAAATTTATTAGGTGGATACAGAATTTGATGTTAGGATATTCCAGCTTATGCTCAGATAGGAAATTAAAATGTTAGAAAATTATTTAGCTACACATTTAATTGATGTAGTTGCCTTAATATTTTTGTGTAGTTTAATATACAGCAACAATATATTAAACGACAAAAGGAAAGGACCATTTTGGTTAGGTACTATACTTACTATTATTATCATATTGTCACAAGTCGGGACTATGATAGCCTTAGACGGGAATGCAGATATGCGCTTTTTAAATATTATCTGCAACGTTTTAGGTTTTGCGCTTACTCCCATGATTCCGATTGTTTTAATTGCGATTATTGATGTTAAGATTCTTCGAGTCGCTAAAATGCTTTTGTTACCGTCAATTATTAATATATTCGCTGCAGCTTTATCACCATGGTTGGGTATTATTTTTTATGTTGATGCAAACAACCATTATACCAGAGGAAATGGTTTCATAATATTTATGGCTGCTTATGCAATTAACTTGATGATACTGATTATCAGCACTGTAATTATGGGTGAAAAGCACAACTATCAAATAAGATCGAAGATTACTATTCTGTCCGTTTTTGTGATAGTCGGTACAAGCATTCAGATTATTATACCGTCTATTTATTCAACTTGGCATTGTGTGACCCTTACCCTGTTAATATACTATCAATTGTTGACTGAATTTGACGGCAGCTTTGATGCACTGACAAAACTTCATAATCGTGCGGCTTTTGATAATATGGCAAATAAGCCTGACGGAAAAAACCTTTTTCCATTATCATTGTGGATGTCAATAATTTCAAAGAGATAAATGATAAAGACGGACATGATTTTGGAGATTATGCCTTAAAAAAAGTTGCGGCTGTTATAAGAAAATCCTTTAACAGTCATTACACGTGCTTTCGTGTCGGTGGAGATGAATTCAGCAGAGATACTGATCGAGTAAAGCTTGAACGCCAGCTAAAGAAAATGATAGTCAACATCGAAAAAGAGCGACAAAAAGAAAGCCGTTTGCCGACAGTCTCATATGGTTACAGTATTTTTATAGGCGGAAAAGCTCTTGACCTCCGAGAAGTTATTAAAGAAGCAGACGACCAAATGTATTATTATAAAAATATTCAAAAAGAGAGACAAAGGACAGAACGGGCTGACTTTAAAGAGGTGGATAATTAGAACCACGCAGAATTTCGCGAGAAGCGAAATATTAAATTATCTGACAGAAGGAAACACTTATGAAAATAAAGAAACCGTATGTCTTGTTAATGGGGATAAGAAAAGGTTTAATTTAAATGTTTACCCAATTAAAAATAGTGAAAATACAATTGCCGGAATGGCAGCGGTATTTAAAGATATGCGGAACGTATATGATTTGGTAAATAAGTATACTGGTATGACTGCAACTTATACTGCTGACGATATAATTGGTGAAAGTGCAGAAATTCTGGCTGTTAAAGAGAAAATTAAAAAGATTTCCAATAGTCCTTCTACAGTTCTTATTCAGGGGGAAAGTGGAACGGGGAAAGAGCTAATTGCGCAGGCGATTCACAATAGTAGTTCTCGGAGAAATAATAGTTTTATAGCAATAAACTGTGGAGCAATCCCGGAAAATTTAATAGAAAGTGAACTTTTTGGATATGATGAGGGTGCTTTTACAGGGGGCAAAAAAGGCGGGCATCCAGGAAAATTTGAGTTCGCTAACGGTGGCACTTTGTTTCTGGATGAAATAGGAGAAATGCCCCTGGATATGCAGGTTAGCCTTTTAAGAGTATTGCAGGAGGGCTACGTTACACGGCTAGGTGGGAATAAATGCAGTTTTCATAGTTTCCTGAAAATCTCCTGGTTAAATGTATTGATAAGTACATTGGCCAGGAGGTTTTTAAATTTATAAAAGCTGGGTAGGTAAGTTCCTATTTAATTTTATATTTATAAAAGCGGGGTAAGTAAGATTCCTATATAATTTAAAATCACATATTGACTCTAACGTTGCGTCATACTTTATAGTATATGATGGTTATAGATTATTCCGAAAAAAGCCTTGAGACTCTTAAATAAATATTAGAAGGGAGTGAGTACAGCTGCGAGTAAAGGAAGTCGCAGACTTAGTTGGTATTAGTGTACGTACACTACATCATTATGATGAAATAGGATTATTAATACCGGAGAAAACCACAAAATCAGGTTATAGAGTATACTCCGAATATAATCTTGAGACTCTTCAACAAATATTATTTTTTAAAGAATTAGGGTTTTCTTTAAAGAAAATCAAAGAAATTATCAATAGCCCTTCATTTGACCGGCAAGAAGCACTTGAGGTACAACATAAAATGCTCCTTGAGAAAAGGAGGCGGCTGGATAAAATGATTAGTACAATTGAAAAAACTATTCAACATTCGAAAGGGGAAATAAAAATGACAAATAAAGAAAAATTTGAAGGCTTTGATTTTGACCATAATCCATATGAAAAAGAGGCTAGGGAACTATGGGGTGACAAAGCTGTAGACGAATCTAATGCTAAAATAGCAAAATTGTCTGAATTAGAGAAAAAAGAATTCGTTGATAAATTCAATGCAATATATAAAAATCTAGCCTCACTGCGCCACCTTCCTGCGGATTCAGCAGAAGTACAAGCTGCTATTAAAGAATGGTATATATTCTTAAATGAAATTGGCAATTATTCTCTTGAGGCGTTCAAAAACTTAGGTCAAATGTACGTTGATGACGTACGTTTCACTGAAAGTATCGATAAATTTGGTGAAGGGCTAGCAAAGCTAATGTGTGACGCAATGGCTGTTTATGCTGATACAAATAAATAATAGTTAACCCTTAAAGGGTGCGCTTAATCAGAAAACCCGCATTTACGCAGGTTTTCTGACAAAAACGTGTATTTTATTAATTATACTGGAAGTGTCAATGCGTGTCTTTTTGAAATGGTATAAAGCTATGACGATAGTAAATTCTTTAATCTGTCAATAGATATTCTGTCATTTTTCAGTATCTTACCGGCTAATTCTCTTGATTTTTCATCGAGGTTGCCCCTTAATACCTTTTCCGCCATATTAACCCCTTTAGTTTCCCCTTCTATCGCCTTCTTTATAACTTCTTTTGTATCTGATTGCTGGCCTAAGTCTATGTTAAGCTTAATATTTCCCATGAAGCCTTTCATCCCAAGGTTTTCATCTGGCTGTGCGCCTGCGTCTTGTATATATGTTGCGAGCATTTGAACGTTTTCTCTGTGCTGTTTCTGGATTTCCTGAAAAGAATTCTTCACATTTGCATCTTCTATTCTCGATATGAAATTATTAAAACTTTCTATTGCCATGTACTCTCCTTGCAATAGTTCATTCATTGATTTCATCGTTTCTGTGTTATTGTTCATTGCTATTCCTCCTCATTAATATTCTGCTATATATTCTTGCCAAATCAGGAATTAATACTCGAGCAAAATATTTGGTATGATGCAGCAGAAAATGGTGGATAGAGTGGATATAATTGATTATTTAAGGTTGCGTTGATAAAATAATTGTAATATAGTGAGCATGTCCAAGGAAATATTTCCAATCTCGATATAAATGCGATACGAAAGGGGTATTATTTATGCCTGCATTTGATTTCAAAAAAGAATACAAAGAACTTTATCTTCCAAAATCCAAACCAATTATTATTGATGTGCCAACAATGCGTTTTATTATGATTGATGGTAAGGGCGACCCTAACACCTCTGAATTTTATAAGGCTTCTGTAGAGATTTTGTATGGTTTATCCTATTCCATCAAAATGAGTAAAAAGAGCGGCAATAAACCGGAGGGATATTTTGATTACGTAGTTCCACCACTAGAAGGACTGTGGTGGTTTGAGGAAGAATATTTTGATGGCAATGTTATCGGAAAGAAGGACAAATTTAACTGGACAATGATGATTCGGCAGCCAAATTTTGTCACGCAACACGTATTCGAAACTGCCAAGGCAGTACTATCAAAGAAAAAGCCTGAACTTGACACATCAGTAGCGCATTTAGAGGATTTCACTGAGGGCTTATGTGCTCAGGTTATGCATATCGGCTCATATGATGATGAGCAGCCTACCGTTGAAGCATTGGAAGAGTTTATTAAATCACAGGGGTATCGCACAGAGATGAGCGGCATTAGGCAGCACCATGAAATTTATATTAGCGACCCGCGCAAGACTGCCCCAGAGAAGTTAAAAACAGTAATTCGACATCCAATTTTGAGGTTATAACCATGAAACCTAAAAAATACGAATTTGAAGCAATCATCTATAAAGTTCCCGATATTGATGGTGCATATGTTAAATTCCCTTATGATTTAAAAGCTGAGTTTGGCAAAGGCAGAATAAAAGTACATGCAACCTTTGATGGTGAACCATATGACGGGAGTATTGTTAATATGGGTGTTAAGAATGCCAATGACTCAGTGTGTTACATTATCGGACTACGTAAGGATATCCGCGCAAAAATCGGCAAGCAACCAGGAGATCTCGTAAAGGTAACTATTAAAGAAAGGTTGGAGTAAGGCATAATAAAGAATTCACATCGAATTAATAAAAAGAGATAAATATGAGAATATGAGAATAAAAAAATATAAGGAATATGAGAATGTATGTATGAGTATAAGAAGTATCAGGAAAAAAGATAGAGCCAGTGAATTGATACAAAACAATAAGAGGATTTTTAAATGCCCCGTTTGCGGAAGTTTAATGTTCATGAACGACTCTAGTAGTTTAGCTTGTAATTTTAATCATAGCTTTGATTTATCCAGGAAAGGCTATTTAAATTTGTTAACAGCAAAAAATACGCCCGTATATTCTAAAGAACTGTTTGAGGCCAGACATAAAGTTTGTGAAGCCGGGTTCTATGAT
>DUPP01000021.1 GCA_012838265.1 Clostridiales bacterium | reverse complement strand
TTTTATAAAAAATGTCCTACATTTATTTTACACTAAGCATTGGACCTGTTGACAAAGTAAAAAAAGTTGAAGAAACGCCTCAGATATGGTATAATAAGCCTATCGGAGGCGATTTTTATGATGGGTAAAAAAGACGGGCAAATGCAGATTATGATTGTGGATATGGATGCGCTCATTCCAGAAAACCATCTACTTAAAAGGATTGACAATCACATTGATTTTGATTTTATATATGAAAAGGCTGCACCTTACTATTCTAACATCGGTCGTAAGTCTATTGACCCTGTTTGTATGGTGAAAATGCTGCTTGTGGGGTATCTTTACGGCATAAAATCCGAAAGGCGTTTAACGGAAGATGTCGCTTTAAATCTTGCATACCGTTGGTTTTGCGGGTTTGACTTGACTGATAAAATTCCTAATCACTCTTTATTCAGCCAAAACCGTAGGCGTCGTTTTACCGATTCTAAAATTTTTAATGAAATATTTAACCATATCGTCCGCCTTTGTATAGAAAAAGGCATTGTTACCGGAGAAGCAGTAGTAAGTGATGGCTCGTTTATTCCTGCAAATGTTTCAGCGGGCAGTTTGATAGAAATTCAGCAAGATATAGAGCAGAGCACGGTTCATTACCTTGATTCGCTTGATGATGAGCTTAAACGTATGCCGGGCTACAAGGAACCTGAGCCAACAAATATGAAAAGAGAATTGCGAAAAGTTCTACCGATTTGGATTGCGGATACATCAATCAAGAGCGCAAAAAAGGGCTTGGTTACTTAACAGAAATGACTACTGACACAGAAAATGGGATTGTACTGGGTGTAGATTGCTATCCTGCCAACCACCGCGAAAGTGATATCATTCTCAAACACATTGAAAAAATTGAGAAAGATACTGGTCTTAAAATAAATAACCTTGCTCTTGATGCGGGGTATGATGTAGGGGCGGTTCATCGGGGCCTGGAATTGATGGGGATAACCGGATATATAAGCTGTATTGATTTTAGCAATGCTGTATTAAAAAGGGCAACTCGTTATCTTCCCGAAAAGGATTGTTTTGAATGCGCAGGGGGAAAATATCTGAATTTCGTCAAGCTAATCTACAAAAAGACTACGCAAAATTACTACAGGCTTTATCGTATGCCCAAAGAAGAGCGTAAATCTTGTCTGTCTTGCCCGTTTTTCAAAAAATGTGCCTTTTCTCACGGAGAATCCAGAATTAATGCAGTTCCTTCTATCCGGCTTTTTATAGGAATAGACAAAGGTATGAAACGCCGGCATATAAGGCTATGAAACGGCTTAGAGGAATTTGGGCTGAGGGTACATTTGCAGTCCTGAAACGAGAGCACAATTTGATAAAAATGAAAAAAAGAGGACTCTCCCGTGCTAAGGAAGAGTGCCTCTTATCGGCGTTGGCGCTAAATTTAAAGCGTATAGTTAGGGTGATAGAAAAACGGGAAACTACAACTATCTGCACATTCTTAGGCATGATTATCAGAACTTTCCTCAAAATATACCAAAGCCCTGCCTACTGTCTTGCCTAAAAAGAGCTTTTGTCAACAGGTCCGAAACTTTGTGTATAGTGATTAAAAAATCTCTTTCTTGGCAAAGATTAGGATATAAAGCTAAGGAGGAGATTTTTGTATGTCAATGTTACCAAAAGAAGTAATAAGAGAGTTAATTAGGGAAAAGAAATTTGAAAGTGCAGACGATATTTTAGAAACATTAAAGGGTATGTTTCGCGAAGTTTTGCAGGAAACTTTAGAGGCAGAGCTTGATGAGAAACTAGGGTATGACAAATACGATGTCGAAACAAAGATGTTGAATTCAAGTGAAAACAGTCGGAATGGGTACTCAAAAAAGACACTGAAAACACAACTCGGCAATGTTGAAATTGATATTCCCCGTGACAGAAATGGTGAATATGAACCTCAAATTATTCCTAAGCATAAGCGGAATGTTACGGGCATTGAAGAAAAGGTGCTTGCACTTTACGCAGCCGGTATGACAACCCGGGATATTCATGCCCAGATAAGAGATCTGTATGATGTTGAGATTTCTGCTGAAATGGTAAGTAAGATTACAGATAGGGTATTGCCTTTGATGCAGGAATGGCAGAATAGACCCTTGG
>DUPP01000244.1 GCA_012838265.1 Clostridiales bacterium | reverse complement strand
CAACAGCCTAACATGCCATGTACTCATCGTCAACAGCTTTCGCGGCATAAACGCTTAGGCTATTGTCTCATTAGCTACCGTTTGATGACCGAGGTAATTTACACACTAATTTGGACTTGACTAAAAATTATTCATACACAGAAATCTTTTCATTCCCTTTGTTTCATGTGACTCCCATTAGGCATCATTTCTAATATAGTCTTCAAAATCATTTATATATTCACTTTTATCGTAATACTCGCTTGCCAGAACTAGAAGTAATGAATCAGGGGAAAAATCATACATTTCCTTCCAGATCATCTTTGGTAAGTACAAGCCTATATATGGTTTATCCATAATATAAACTCTTTCAAACTGATTTGATTTAACCTTTACTTTCGAAGATCCGCAAACATTAATTAATACGAACTCACTTTGCTTATTCGCATGACATCCTCGGACAGCGTATCGACTAGCACCATAAATATAAAAGACTCTCTTTATATCAAAGGGAATATCTTTAGATCCTTCAATTGCAACCAATTTACCTTGGCTATTTGTATTCTCCCTAAATTCTATTAATTTTACTTGTTCGATCACATCTAACACCTCGCAAGGTAATATGCCCAATAATATAGTATTGATAGAGTCAACTTTTAAAACTATTTATTGCATCAATGACATATTGCTGCTCATCATCGGTCATTCCATTGTATAAAGGAATTGATAAAACTTCATCAGCATATTTCTCAGTTATTGGTAATGAGCCTTTCTCTATTCCAAGATATCTGTATGCTTCGGAGAGATGAGGGGGAATAGGATAGTGTATGAGCGTACCTATACCTTTATTACCTAAGTACTCTATTAACTTATCCCTTTTCTTTGTTCTGATAACAAATTGATGCCAAACTGATGTAGCACCTTTCCTAACTGTAGGTAACTCAATATAAGGGTTATGTATATTAGCTAAATAATTATTTGATAGTTGAATTCTTTCTTCAATCAGTTCATTCAAGTGACTTAGCCGAACTCTAAGCAACCCAGCCTGTATTTCATCCAAGCGCGAATTGGCACCTACTACCTTATTATAGTATCGCTTTTCACTGCCATAGTTTCTAAATATTCTGCATTCCTTCGCAATTTCCTCATCATTGGTGACAATTGCTCCGCCATCACCAAAAGCTCCTAGATTTTTTGACGGATAAAATGAAAAACAGCCAATATCGCCAATCGTTCCTGTCTTTCTTTGATGGAAACATGCACCATGAGATTGAGCGCAGTCTTCAATAAGTCTTAGATTATATTTCTTTGTCAGGTCTAGAATTTTATCCATTTTTGAGGCTTGACCATAAAGGTGTACAACTAATATAGCCTTAGTTCTATTTGTAATTTTCTCTTCAATCTTCTCCACATCTATATTATAGTATTCATCTGGCTCCACAAATACTGGTATAGCGCCATTAATTGTTATTCCCATGACGCTGGCTATATAGGTATTCCCTTGAACTATTACCTCGTCACCGTTTCCTATCCCTAAAATACGAAACGCTATCCATAAAGCATCGAGTCCATTTGCAAGGCCAATGCAGTATTTAGCATCCAGGTATTTAGCAAATTCTTCCTCAAAGCTAGATACTTCTCTGCCTAAAATATACCAGCCGGAACGAAGTACTTCGAGAGCTTTATCTTCGAATTCTCTTTGATACCTAAAGAAACCCCTGTCAAGCCGATTTGGCAATATATTCATACCTTCCTCCTTTAGTTTAACTTTTCACAGCTTAGTATGGGATTAAGTTTAATCAGGATACATTCTCTGATAATAATCTTGGTATGAACCAACTACTACTCTTTCAATCCAATGTGTATGAGTTAAGTACCAATTGATCGTCTGTTCTATGCCTTGTTCAAAAGTATAGGCTGGTGACCACCCCAATTGAGTAGTTATTTTCGAATTGTCTATGGCATAACGGCGATCATGCCCGGGACGATCAGCTACATAAGTGATAAGATCTTCGCTTTTACCAAGTTTCTGAATTATTAATTTAACGATTTCAATGTTAGCTTTTTCGTTATTTCCTCCGATATTGTAGACTTCCCCGACAATACCTTTACGCAATACTGTATCGATGGCAGAGCAATGATCAACAACGTAAAGCCAGTCCCTTATCTGCATGCCATCACCATAGACTGGCAATGGCTTGTTTTTCAGACAGTTGTTTATCATTAACGGAATCAGTTTTTCAGGAAACTGATATGGGCCGTAATTATTTGAACAACGCGTAATATTCACGGGTAGGCCATAGGTAACATGATATGCGCGAACCATCATATCAGAGCTTGCCTTGGAAGCTGAGTAAGGGCTGTTTGGAGCTAGCGGTGATAACTCCGTAAACTTACCAACAGTTCCAAGGGCACCATATACCTCGTCTGTGGAAATATGCAAGAATCTTACCGCATCTTTATACTTGCGACTATATTTATCCTTTGGATTCAGATTCCAATTCGCCCTGGTAACATCCAATAAGGTTTGCGTACCCAAAACATTGGTTGTAACAAAAATCTGCGGATCCGTAATACTGCGATCTACATGTGATTCTGCAGCAAAATTGACGACAGTGTCAAACAGGTATTTCTTAAAAAGATTATCAAGCAGACTTTGGTCACAAATATCTCCTTTAACGAAGGTATATCTGGGATCATCTGCAACAGCGCTAAGGTTCTCCAGGTTTCCGGAATAGGTTAATGCATCCAAATTCACAACCTTAATATCCGTATACTTCCCAAGCATGTAATGAATGAAATTTGAACCAATAAAGCCGGCGCCGCCTGTGACAAGTATGTTTTTCATTGATTATTCCTCCGCTATTTTCATCAGATACTGCCCGTAATCTGATTTCAGCATGGCTTTAGCCAGATCAAACAACTGTCTTCTTGAAATATAGCCTCTGCGATAAGCAATCTCCTCTATACATGAGATATATAATCCCTGACGTTGCTGTATAATGGATACGAAATTTGCAGCCTCAAGCAATCCATCATGGGTACCGGTATCCAGCCAGGCCATACCACGGCCGAATAGCTCGACCCGCAGTGTTCCACGGCGAAGATATTCGTTATTCACTGCGGTAATCTCCTTTTCTCCACGTGCGGAGGGTTGTATATTTTTCGCGATTGCTATAACATCATTATCATAGAAATAAAGGCCGGGCACAGCGTAATTGGATTTAGGACTCTTCGGCTTTTCTTCCAATGAGAGTACTTGTCCCTTGTCATCAAACTCTACGACACCGAAATCACCTGGATTCTTAACCGGGTATCCGAATATTGTCGCACCGGTCTCATGTGCCATTGCTCGTTGCATGATATCGGTAAGTCCTCGTCCATAGAAAACGTTGTCACCAAGAATCAATGCTACTGATTCCTTACCAATAAAGTCTTCACCAATAATAAAAGCTTCGGCAATCCCGTTGGGCTGATCCTGGACAGCATATTCAATATTCAGGCCGATCTGATGGCCATCTTCCAGCAATCCCTGGAAACAAGTTATATCGCGGGGGGTTGAAATGATCAATATCTCCCGGATGCCCGCAAGCATTAAAGTGGAAAGCGGGTAGTAGATCATTGGCTTGTCATATATTGCAAGCATTTGCTTAGAAACAGCTTTAGTAAGAGGATACAGACGAGTGCCAGACCCCCCTGCAAGAACAATACCTTTCATGAAATCCTCCTTATATGGTAACTTGTCCGCGTAAGACAGCGATAGTTTCTTCAATTGCTGAAATCAAATGATTTGGCTTCCATCCTAATGCCTCAAGGCGGCTTGAGTCCAAAACAGCCCGGGTTACCTTAGAATAACCCTTCATTTCAAGATCGCTTGGGTTCTCGAATATCACATGGCATCCCCCAGCTTCTGCTGCTTTATATGCAAAATCCCGTATTGTCATTTGATACTTCCTGTCCGCGATATTATACGCCTTGCCGCACTCACCTTTTGCTAATACCAGGAGCATTGCATTTACAGCATCAATGACATAACAATGGGAACGTTCTACCAGACCTGCGCTCTTGAGAATGATATCTTTCTGCTTAACCGCACTTCGTATAAACTGTGATACTGCGCGGCTATCCTGGTGTGTCATGGTGGGCCCGAAGACATGGCATGGACGAACAATGACCGCATCAACCTGATGTTGGCTGATATAGCACTGGCATAATACTTCTGCTGCACGCTTTCCAGCCGGATAACATGAGCGTGGGCTTTCGTGATCTACCGGACCGCAATACTCCTCAGTAAAATCATCAAATGATGCGTTTGGCTGTCCATACATCTCACCGGATGATACATAAAGGAATCTTTTCATTCCGTGCATACGGCCATAATTTAGCAGGTTATTCGTTCCTATGACATTGGCAAGCAGCGTGTCTACCGGAGCTATGGAGAAGTTAACAGGATCGGCGTTACTTGCAGCGTGAATGATATAATCCACGGATTCAGGAAAACCTTTTACCTGATTGCATACGTCCAGTTCCACATATCTGAAATATGGATTATGCCAGCAATAAGCAAAACGGTCTCTTGCCGTTTGTTCTTTCCGGCTGACTGCAATAACTGTGCATGGTCTCGTCTGCTTACGGTTCCACAGCATTATGGCATCAATCAAACAGCTGCCGATCATACCGGTAGCGCCAGTAACGATAATAGTCTTATCTTGTAAGCCCTCGTATTCCACATTTTTAAATGAAGCCTGGTAAAGCGCATTATCAATCAGCAACATATCAATTCCTCTATTATGAATTGCATTCAATACTTTCTGATTAGTTATTAGCAGTCCCTAAGGGCTAACAGGGCTTTGAATATTTTGATGTCGTCCGGTGTTGTTAATTTGATATTTGTCTCAGAACCCACTGAAAAGTACACCTGTTCTCCGAGTTCAATCATCAGCGTACAGCTTGCCACAGAATTTGTTATTCCAAGTTCAAGTGCACGGCGATGTGCATTTGCAAGTCTGCCAATCGGGAATGCTTGCGGTGTTTGTGTCATTACCAGTGTATCTCTTGGGACAACCTCACTGGAGAATTCTTCAGATGTGCGGCGTAACACGGCCGTATTGCAAGGAGTTACCACAATTGCAGAACCGTAGCGTTTACACTTGACAATACAGTCTGAAATAATTTCTTCCGAAACCAGCGGGCGGATCGCATCATGAATTAATATAATGTCATCCGGCTTATAGCGCTTTTCGGCCTCAAATACACCATTGCGTATAGAAGCCTGCCCGTTTTCACCACCTGAAATCACCCAGGTAAGCTTGTCTATTTTATACTGACGCGCATATGCCTTAAGGATATCATGCCAACCATCGATGCAAACGACTCCAATTTCGTCGATATCCGGATGCCTCTGGAACGCTTCAAGTGTGTAAATGATAACAGGCTTATCATTCACATTCAGAAATTGTTTAGGTATTTCATGATTCATTCTGTGCCCGCTGCCACCGGCAAGGATGAGTGCAATGTTCATATCAATCACTTTCTTTCATTTAAATGTATACTTTCTTGTATATACAGAGGTATTTTGTTATAGTTTTCTCCATACTGCCTGCGTAACCATTCTTCTGGCTTATTAGGTGCAAAAAATTCATGATTTTCAAATTTCATCCGTTTTACGGGGAGCCAAACATCGAGCGGGAAAAGTCCCTGGTATTTAAACATCCAAAATCCATGTGTCGCAATACCATAATAGAACTTATCACCATCGGGGTCAAATAAAGCTCTATCTTGCTCTAATTCGTGCAGTGAATCAAACAAATCCTTCCATGTTCCGCCTTTCTGCAGGTACTTAGATTTATTGTGCTTTAACCAAAATAGCTTATAGTCCTCATCTTGAACTTTCTCGCTGATTACATCATAAGCAAACAGATCAACCACAGCACAATCTTGCAGGCATGTGCCCTTGAAGAATTTCGCGCCTGAAGGAGTAAGCACAAGTATTACTTGGTTGGGATAATCTTTCATTTTTATATCAACCAGATTAAGAAAGTCAGACCATACAACACAGTTATCAGTATTCAGTACGATCATTTCTGATTGCAGTTTATGGATTACTTCATTATAATCCTGTCTGAGAAGATTAAAATCAATATCATCATCCCAGGGGATAAACCCCCCATGCCGAAATGCTCCCAGCAGGGTACCCCCCGATAAAATTGGCTGGTAACCCATCTCTTCAATCATAGAAATAATCTCGATGCCGAGATCTAATAATTTGAGCTGATATTCTCTTAAATTTCCAGCAGCACATGATAGTTGCTTTGGATCAATATTTTTAATATAATCAGATAAAACTCTATTCGCTGCAGAATAGCGCATCCTTCTTCTTGTTATAATTTGTTCTATACTATCATCAATTTTCGTATATTTTCCCAAGACGATTATAGTTGAACTTAACTTTTTGAATTTGTATTTTTCTGCCAAATACCTATTTTGAATTTTTCTGACAATAGTTCTTAAGAATTTATACACCCATACCAGTGGAAGAAAATGAACAGAATAGCATTTGCCTTTCTTGACTATTCGCAGTACTGGTAGAAATAAAATAAACAGATTATAATAGCCAGGATATGTTGTGGTTATTGTGAAAATATGTAAACCCAAAAAGACAAATTGTTTTACTTTGTTCCCTATGATTTTTTTAACTTTTTCAATCACCTTATTGAAGAACCTCATACAATAAATACCCCCTGGTATTAATCCTTAAAGCATGCTGCAGGAAATTTATAAGGTTCTACAATCACATCCTCAAATACCGTTCTATTCAAAAATGTTATTTTGAAACCTTTTTCAAGAAACACTAATCGCCAGCCTGTTATAAATTTATAGAGCCAAACAAAAGGTAAGATATTAATAGCGAATCTGTTTCTATCCTTTTCTATTTTTAAGATAGGTAAATAAAACAAAAATACATTATAATGCGATTTATAAGTAGTAGTTATCAAATATATCTGTATGCCAAAAATCTTAAGCTCATACAATTTCTTGCCGCGAATAGTCTTAGCAAATTGTATAAGTGATTTATATACTTTACTCATTATTTAAAAACTCCTCTTTATTGATAACATCTAAGGACAGAATTTTTTTTAGGAATCTTTTTCGTCTTACCCTTATATTGTTATACGGAATATATTTTATACAACTCTCCAGCTTTTCCATGGTTAGTGTTGATTGGTCCATATACTTTAAGAAGTCGCATACTAAGCTATCATGATTAGATAAATGACTCATATAATAATTATAACACTTTTCAGCTATGCTCCCCTTTTGGTTATACATATAAATATCATCCAGCAGATCATTAAAGCGAGAATAGTGGATATCGAACTCTCTCGTTTGCCTAGGCGTTACGCCAACACAATATTCTTTAGTATTAAACAGCCAATAAAACAGATTACTTTTGATTGGTTTAGTATCAAGCAGAACAACAGCAGTGGGAATTTTCAAAGCAGCGCCCTCTATGCTGGAACGTCCCATTGCAAAGAGAATATCTGTGTTCTTAATCAAATAATCATCCAAGTCCTCTCTTTCTATCGTGCCAACAATATCAAAATATATCTGATCTTTATATTTATCGACGTACTTTCTTAAAGCCCCCATGCTATAACCATCGCCAACTATATGCAAAACTTTTCTCTTATCACTTTGGTACTTACTAAAATTATCAATCAAATAAAAAATGGAGTTTATTTTTTCATGGGATATTCTCCCAACCCATGTCAGGTTTATTTCGTTTTCATTGATAAGTTCATTAGGGTTTGCCAGGCGGCTTTTGCTTGGAAGATGCATATACAAGTAGGATTTATTATCAAAAACAAAATTGTATTGCTGCTTGAATGCATTTCGTGCCGACCAATCATGGAAGACCATGGCATTATTTTCCTTGCAGAGGTTGAAAAAGTCAATATATTCTCCCATTAAAAAGACTTGATGCCATGCAGTGGGGGCTGTTTCCCAGTGCCAAAACAGAATTTTACTATCTTTATTCATTCTTTTTAGCTGTATTACTCTAGTGCTATTAACAATTATTAAGCACTTATCTTTAATTGGAAAATATTTTTCATTTTCAATATATTCGATAAATTTGACATTAGTATTTCTTAATATCTTGGTTGCATACCCTTCCTTAAAATCAACATAGTAAACCTCCAATGAGGTGTTCATAACCAAATACTGAGCTAATTCACAATAGTAATTTGTGCCTCCGCCTATATTATAGACAGGGGCCCAAAAGCATAGCTTTTTGTATCCTTGCTCTTCAAATTTACTTACATACCTTGCAATTTCCGATTTGTAATTCATAGATAATCCTTAGTCCCCAATCATTATTCCTCAATTAATTCAATCATCATCAGGTTCGGCAATACTAAAAAACAGATTCTTTTACCAAAATAGGTTGATTCCTTCAGTGGCGAAATTATTTTTGCACGACAGTTGATTAATACTTCTACTGCTTTTTCAATATGCTCAACCAGATAAGCACTGTGATACATTTTCAGGTTTTTCTCAATGTAAGGATCTAATGTAGTACTGCCAGGGAGGTTTTCAAGCAATTCCAGTCGGGGCTGGTTTTTTGCAGCAAGAAAAATCCCCTTTATTCCTTGATTCGTATCAGTAAAATAAGGACTTTCCTGTTTGTAACCCAGCAATGCATATAATGGCAATTCTTTCTGAATGCCTTTTGTCGCTACGGCAATATGATGAAACTCAAATCTTCCTACTAACTGTCTGAAGTTTCGTTGGGCTATTGCCAAGGATTTACTTTCCAAGGCAGAGAATAAATTCTGATTAAAATGCATACGATCACAATAATGCTCAACCGCATCATATAACCTACCATTAATCTCAAAGAAACCCTCGTGGATGCAACGTTTTTTTTCACCGATGGAATCATGAAAGGAAACAACATCTATGTTGTCTTTAACAGTTCTGCAATAGAGTTCCTGTAGCCCGACCGATTCAAAAGCAATTCTATATAATAGCCAAACACTTTCGACCGCAGCCAGGGAACCTTTTTTTACTACCCAACGCCCCCATTCAGCACGACCATCTTGCTCGTTATAAAAAGCAATTAAGCCTTCCGGCTGACGGGTAAAACGATTTTCTATGACAAAATAATAATCGCCTTCTCGTGTAAAATAGTTCTCAAGCCATTTTTCCTGTTCTCTTATATCAGAAGATATCACATGAATAAAACGATTCCTCTGCATATCTTCCAAACGTAATTCTATAATAAATGGGGCATCCTCAAGGGTTATAGGCCGAAGTCTATATCCATAACCTTCCATGGTTAATTTATGCTTCATTCTACCGACTTCCTTTTTACCATTGATAGGATAGCATGCAAATCATTCATATCCTTTATTTCTTCAGGATAAAACATTATATCAAATTCTTCTTCAATAGTCAAAACAATCTCAACTAACTGTAAAGAATCCCAAAATTTATGTCCTGTTTGGTTTTGCTGGAGGTATTCCAGTGGTTTCCTTGTAATTTCTGAAATTATACTTATAATCCGTTCTTCCATTTGTACTCACCTCGTATTAATTAGATAACACTTCAACTTCCACGACATTCTGCGGGACTTGATAATCAAATACCTCATCAGACTCAATGAAATTATGAAGCTTTTTCTCGACAAACTGTCCGGCAGGATGATTTCTCTCTCCTGCAACGAAGTTGATCTTTAGTCGATTAACCCCAAATTGCTTTATTGCACAACTAAACATTCCTAATACGATAATCTCATCCAAACCCCTGCCTAAGGCGCGACAGCTCACAAAACATTCATCTATCTCAACAAAACCTTTTTGTTTGAAGGCTACGCACACACCAATAATGCCACTATCAGAAAGGTTATCTGAAAGTGATGCAGTTACGACAACAGCATCATCTCTTTGAATCAAGCTCATTACCTCAGATAGACTATACCTGCGATAACAAAAGATAAATTGGTTGGTCTTATTCGCGAGTTCACTAATCCGTGCTGCTTGCTGCGCATTATTAAGTGAAAAAGTAATCTTTGTTCCAATTGACCGTAAATACTCCTCAGGAGACGAAGTACCCTGTAATCTACGCCGTATTTCGTTTGCCTGGACATCCCCTTTGCGTAATTTATCCTCTCTATGACTATGGAGTCTGAGAAGTCCAGGATACATACTGAGAATTCTACAAGTAATCTGAGCATCATCAAGAGCATGTATAAGCTTAATTTGCGGAAAAGCCTCAGCAACAGCTAATAATTCGCCCATGTTATCATCAATAAAAAGCATACTGTCCGGATTTATGTTCAAATATCTCGCAATTTCTTCAATAGATTGTGCTTTACTGTTCCAGTTAGCGCAGATTTTAGTAAAATCGTCTTTTCGCAACGGGAAATCCTTCCGTTCGTCGAATAATGAAATAACATCTCTTTCCTCGTTTTTAGAAGCTATACATAAAAATAAACCTTGTGTTGCCAATGACTTCAGCTGCTGCTGAAGGCTGATATGCCCCTCTGTCAAGACTATCCCGTCTATTCCATCTTCACCTAATACGCCTTGATAAAGGGTATTATCTAAATCTACAATAATTGCCTTAAGGCTAGGCTTTAACAAAGCAGGCAAATAGCGTAATCCTAATTGTTCGGAAACAAGCAAACATGCAGCTGCACTCATCTTTGTTCCGGAAAACGGTTCCATGCGTTCATCATAGAAACGGCTACCCAGGGTGGATTCAATGGAATCCAAGCTAAAGCAGGTAACACGTTCGCTCTGATATGAACAATCACCAGCAAAGGGTACAAAAAGGATTGGATTTGGATATATGCTCTCTAAGTAACGTATTCTTTCAATTACAAAACCATTAATATTCTGCAGATTATTATATCGGCTTAAATCTAACCAAAGAATCAAAAGGTCGGTTGTTTGATTAAGGTTAGCAAAACTCAGGCTGTCATCATAATCACTATAATCAAACTGTACGGACATTTCAGCGTAGTCCAAAAAAGCTCCAATGGTATGTTCTATGAGCTCAAAAGAATGGTTACGGTATACTCCTATTCTGTACGATGGGCTGATTATGGTTTGTTTATACTCAAGAAGCCTTCTTCTTGTTGGTTTATCGTCAAACAGAAATTTCTGCAATGATAGCATTTGGTAGTACGCTCTCCCAAAAATAGTTCCGAACCAGTATCGCTTTGTTACTTTAAAAAGAAACCATTATGTTATCCATTTTACACACCCACATTCGTAAAATCAAGTTTTAAGCAGCTTGTGGTAAACTTTTCTTGCAAAGCATGATGGAGATCTAAAACATAATGCCAGTTTTCCTAACATTCCGGAAGAAGCCCATTTATCGTTAAATGTGCGAATGTTTAAGCTTTTTAT
>DUPP01000243.1 GCA_012838265.1 Clostridiales bacterium | reverse complement strand
TAAATAAAAACAAGATAACTGTTGATGAAGAAGAATACAATAGTAAAAAATTTGATATAAAATTCAGCGATAAAATTGGGAAGCAAAGTCCTACACAATTTGAGATAAAAAATATATTAGATGTAAAGTTTCAAGATGAAACAACTAGAGATATAATCACTACGAAAACGATACAATTTAATTACCCTATTTCCTTGGCCTAATAAGGGGGTTAAGGTTCAAAAAAGGGGGGACAGAAAAAATAACTGGGATTGCCCAGTTATTTTTATATCTATATACGTATACAGACAGTAACAATTATTCTAATATTGTATTTAGAAATAAAGGAATAGCTGAATTTGTATTGTCCCGTTTGTAAACGAATGATTTTGTAAAGTATAATTCAGGTTCTTCAATTGGCAAAATCGTTATTTTGTCCTCATAACCTGGAAGGGAAAAGCCACTTCCGTTGATATGGATTCCGTTTGTTTTGAGGATGGTAAAGGGTACAGTATTAATATGATCAGTATATATTATTTTCTCTGGTGTAAAGTCACATCGTGCAAAAGCTTCTTGAACAGCTATTGAGGTGCAAGTATCCTCATTTAATAAAACAATTAATTCGTGATGCAGGTCATCAAGTTTAACTGTTTTACAGGATGCAAGCCTATGAGTTGTTGACATCATAGCAACTGCGTTGTTGCGTGAAATATCTTTAAAGTTTAAGTTGTCTGAAGTTTCGTAATTAGCCTTTGCTAATACACCGATGTCAATTTTGTCATTTATCAATGCCCAATATATTTCATGCGGTTGATAGGAGTATTGTTTTATCTCTATCTGAGGATAATTTTCTTCAAATAGTGGTAGAACTTTTCCAAAATCTTGGTATATTGTATAATACAACATTCCAAGTCGTAGAGTGCCGGTAATACCAGCACTTTTTTCCTGTAATGTTGCGGAATAGTTATTATATAGGTTCAGTATCTTGCGAAATGTTTTGCAGGCATCTTTTCCATCTTCTGTAAATTCAACAGAATGAGTATTTCTATTAATAAGCATTGTGCCCAGTTCTTTTTCCATGATATTTATATGCCTGCTAAGGGTAGACTGGGAGATGAATAGTTGTTGGGAAGCAAGGGTGTAGTTTTCATATTGTTCTAATGCAAGAAGTTCTTCCATATATTGCAGTTTCATATTGTCCTCCTTTCTGTTATGCATAAATTGCATAACTGTAACATAACCATCATTTCCATTTTGAACCATCTATTAATATAATTATAGTAAGAAGATTGCAAAAAAATCAATAATTAATAGTTTTAAAGTTCTGGTTAAGAAAAGAAAGGGGAATGCTAAGATGAGTAAAGACATTGAAAATGCAGTAATACCTTATACAAAGGAAATCCCAGTCGATTATCGAGCAACAGTGCATTCTATCTTCATTTCTACTTATAGTCCGTATGAATTTACGAACTGGGTAGATGAGAGTATGTCCTGGAAAACAGGATGTATGATAGGAGATTGGTCTGATATCCATAAAGCAGAATTAAAAGGACCTGATGTGCTGCCATTCCTACAGAGCATTAGTGGAATCAAAATTAATCCATTTGAATTAGGAAAAGGAAAACATGTTGTTTGTACTAACAAGCGTGGAAAAGTAATTGGTGATGGAATTGCATTGCGATTATCAGAAGATACATTTAGGATCAGTGGGGGACCAAACTTTGTGGAATGGATTGATTTTTGCTTAAGAAAAGCAGGAAGATGGAATGTTACTTCTAATATTTGTTCAGATGATTATTTTGTTTTCCAGGTTCAAGGCCCGACATCCATTGATATTCTTGAGGCTTTAGTAAATGAATCATTAAGAGATATCTCATATATGTATGCAAAAGAAGTAGAAATTTGCGGAATAAAAGTGCTTGCCCTTCGTCAAGGAATGTCTGGTAATATTGGTTTCGAACTACAAGGGCCAAGTGATAAAGGTGTAGAAATATTTAATGCGATTCTTGAATTCGGACAGAAATTTGGTGGAGTTACCAAAGTTGGAAATGCTGCTAAAGGAGTAATGCATGTAGAAGCTTGCTTCCCAACCGGATCTTGGGATTATACTCCAGCGATTTTTGATGAGGATGATGAACTGGCAAAAGAGTTTTGCCAAGAAATAGGACCTATATCCTTGTTTTTGAAGGGTGCATTTTCTCGTAAGCTAGGAGGCAGTGCTAACAACGGAGCCATGGATGCAATCTTTAGTCCAATTGAATTGGGATGGGGTTATTCACTTTGTTTTGATCATGAATTCCCAGGCAGTGATATTTTAAAGGAAGAGAAATTAAATCCAAAAAGAAAGATCTGTACATTGGTATGGAATGATGAAGATGTAGCAGATGTGAATGCATCTTATTATAGAGAAGGAGAGTTGTATAAGAATTTTGTAATGCCTAGAGATTATGAAATTGCACCTGATAAAGTACTGTTTAATGGAAAACAGGTGGGAATTTCCATGAGCCGTGCATATAGTGTATACCTTCGTAAGATGATTTCTTTATGCGTTTTAGACGTTGGTTTATTAACTCTGGATACAGAAGTTGAAGTGATCTGGGGGTATAAAGGACAGGCTCAAAAATCTATTAGAGCTAAAGTAGCACCAGCTCCAATATATAATCCAAATAAAAAGAGAAACCTTTAAAATTATGTATGCCTGGCAATTTATGCCAGGCATTTTTGTGCTGCGGTTCCATATTAATAGTAGATTGACATGACATTGTAACATGCTTTTAGATTCTCCATAATCTAGAAGTATGTTGGTAGATACTCTAGAAACATTGAAATCTTGCTACGAGGCCTATTCATAATATTAACTTCTCCCTCATAAATATCTTAGTAAGCATTAATTAAATAAATGCATCTAAATATAAATCCTTATAATATAAGAGTGACATTGTTGTAAAAGCTATAAAATTAAATGCCCCAAGAATAATTGCAATAAAGGATACTATCATGCTGTATTTAAATTTAAGCTTCATAGATGCAATAAAGAATAATGCAGATGAAACTAATATAATGGCTTCATGATTAATGTAAGGGATTTCTTCTGGGAAGTATACAATATGTAATGTGGTAAACCCCGAGAATGACCAGAAAATAATAGTAAAGCCTTTATTAGTCTTTAATAAGCATGGGCTTATTAAGATATTAAAATTCTTCAAGCTTATTCATCCTATATCTCCATATTGGAAGAGCAATAATTCCCAAAATAATATATTTCAGAAAAAGATTAAGCATATGGTTCTGGGATAAAATAATATCTCCATTGAATGTAAAGCCGTTATTGAAAATTTGAATTACAGGGGTTAGAAGTCCAATTGTAAAAGGTAGTGCTATGCCAACACCTATAAATGTAATAATTAAATTAAGTATATTGCTTATTCTAGGGAAAGCATCATTGATAAATAGAATCAAAAGTCCATAGAGAATTACTGCAAGGATTCCAGCACCTGCATCAAGTAAATATTGTAGCTTTCCTTCTACAAGTTTTGCAGCCACATTAGGATGGAAGAAATATATTGTATAAAATAAGATAACAAAAAAGTCGATTCCAAATGCCATTGTTTTGAAGGAAAGCAAGGTAATATTCTTATAAAGT
>DUPP01000242.1 GCA_012838265.1 Clostridiales bacterium | reverse complement strand
GCAATTGTAACATCCTCAGTTTCGCCTGAACGATGAGATATAACAGCTGTGTAACCAGCTTTTTTTGCCATTTCAATTGCGTCCAGTGTCTCTGTCAGAGTACCTATTTGATTAACCTTGATCAGTATAGAGTTTGCAACTCCGAGGGAAATACCCTTTTCCAATCTTTTCGTGTTTGTAACGAATAAGTCATCTCCAACCAACTGTACCTTCTTTCCTAGCCTGTCAGTAAGGAGTTTCCAACCTTCCCAGTCGTCCTCTGCCAAACCGTCTTCAATGGAAATCACAGGATATTTTGTTGTCAGCATTTCATAATAATCTACCATCTCAGATACGGTTCTCTTAACACCTTCTCCAGCAAAGTTATAGACTTTTGCTGATTCATCATACATGCCTGATGCAGCTACGTCCAATGCAATTTTGACATCACGCCCTGGTTCGTATCCAGCCTTTTTTATCGCTTCCACAATGACCTCTATAGCCTCCTCATTTGAGGAAAGGTTTGGCGCGAATCCGCCTTCATCGCCCACTGCAGTATTCATTCCTTTATCTTTAAGAACAGCTTTAAGGCTATGGAATACCTCCGTTCCCATCCTTAGTCCTTCCCTGAAGCTCTCTGCACCGACCGGCATCACCATGAATTCCTGAATATCAACATTATTATCAGCGTGCTGACCACCATTGAGAATATTCATCATTGGAACAGGCAGAAGCTTTCCGTTTACTCCGCCTATGTATTGAAACAATGGTAATCCAAGGCAGTTAGCAGCAGCATGGGCAGCTGCAAGTGATACACCCAGTAATGCGTTTGCACCGAGTTTCCCCTTATTTTCGGTACCATCTAAATCAATCAATACCTTGTCCAGACCGACCTGATCAAAGATGTTCATGCCAATGATTTCTTCTGCAATGATATCATTTACATTTTCTACAGCTTTTAGTACTCCTTTTCCAAGAAATCTTTTTTTATCTCCATCGCGAAGCTCCACAGCTTCAAATACTCCAGTGGATGCTCCAGAAGGTACAATGGCACTTCCCATACTGCCATCTTCAAGGTACACTTCTACTTCTATAGTAGGATTTCCTCTTGAATCTAAAACCTCACGTGCTATTACGTCTTCAATATATGACATACATGTCACCTCCTAATAATATTTCGCCCGGCATTTATCACCGTTGGCAGATTTAAGCTAGAAATCACGAACCTTTCAATTCGCAGATTTCTAGAAATTAACTATCTCAATAAACTCTTCCGGTATGAGGCTTGCACCGCCTACTAGCGCGCCATCAATTTCTTCCATATTCAATAACTCATAAGCATTGGTAGGTTTTACACTCCCACCGTACTGAATGATTATTTTTTCCGAGACATCATCTCCATAAAGTTCATTTATAATCCGGCGAATATACCCGCACATTTCATTTGCCTGTTCAGGGGAAGCATTTCTGCCAGTTCCGATAGCCCATACCGGTTCATAAGCTATTACTAAATCAGCGACCTGCTCTCCAGTAAGATCTTTAAGTGCAGTAGTTAACTGCCTTTTTACAATTTCAAATTCTTTGCCTGCATCCCGTTCTTCAAGTTTTTCTCCTACACAAAGAATAGGGATTATATTGTGCCTAAAAGCTGTGATAAGCTTCTTGTTTACTGTTTCATCAGTTTCATTGAAATACTGACGTCTTTCAGAGTGACCGATAATGCAATAGTCTACGCCTATCTCCTTGAGCATTTCCGCCGAAATCTCACCCGTGAATGCTCCTTTTTCAGCAAAATGCATATTTTGTGCACCGAGTTTGATATCGGTGTCCTTAAAAACTTCCTTTAAGGCCGATAGTTGGGTAAATGGAGCGCATATAGCCGTCTGCACATCTGAAGATTGATATATTTTTTTGAAATCTTCAGCAAACTCAATAGCTTCCATTGTGGTCTTAAACATTTTCCAGTTGCCAGCAATAAATGGTTTTCTCATAATCTACCTCCAACTGATTATCTGCCTATCTATTTACTTATTCTATTTACTTATCCATCAATACCGCTATACCAGGCAGTTCCTTTCCTTCCAAAAATTCTAAAGAGGCACCGCCTCCGGTAGAAATATGTGTCATTTTATCTGCCAAGCCGAATTGCTCAACTGCTGCTGCTGAATCTCCGCCGCCTATAATCGTCACCCCATTGCTTTCAGCCAGTGCTTCTGCAATTTTAATAGTGCCGTTTGCAAAATTTGGCATTTCAAAAACACCCATAGGCCCATTCCATACCGCAGTTCCAGCTTTAAGTATTTCTTCCCTGAAAAGCTCCGCTGTTTTTTTACCTATATCAAGCCCCATCCAATCCTGAGGAATATCCCCACTGTCAAATTCAGCCCTTTCAGATTCATTATTAAATTCCTTCGCAGCTACGATATCTATTGGGAGCATCAGCTTAACACCTTTTTCTTCCGCCCTCTTGATTAGTTCTGCCGCTAATTTTACTTTTTCTTCATCTAAAATAGATTTTCCTATTTCGTTGCCCTTAGCTTTCAAAAAGGTATAAGCCATTCCCCCTCCTATCATCAAAGTGTCAACCTTATTTAATAGGTTTTCGATTACAGGGATCTTATCGGCAACTTTCGCACCGCCAAGTATAGCAACAAATGGCCTTTCTGGTGACTCAATTGCATCTCCCAGGAATTTTACTTCCTTTTCAATCAAAAAACCTGACACTGCAGGTAAGTATTCAGCAATGCCCACCGTTGAAGAATGGGCCCTATGTGCTGTTCCAAACGCATCATTTACGAAAATATCCGCTAAGCTTGCAAGCTCTTTAGAAAAGTTTGCTCCGTTTTTAGTTTCTTCTTTGCGGAATCTAACGTTTTCTAAAAGCATTACATCACCTGCAGACATTCCTGAAGCTGCTTCAATTACCTGTCTGTTTACAACTTCTGGTGCACTTATAAAAATAACTACTTTTTCAAGCAATTCAGATAGTCTAATCGCTACGGGCTTAAGAGTATATTTCATATCTGCTTTGCCTTCAGGACGTCCCAAATGGGACATCAGGATTACCTTAGCCCCCTGTTCTACCAGGTAGCGTATTGTTGGAATTGAGCTTGTAATCCTTATATCATCCGTAATATTGCCGTTTTCGTCCTGAGGTACATTAAAATCACAGCGAACTATAACTCTTTTGTTTTTTAATTCGACATCTGTAACTGTCTTCTTACTCATAATCACAGACCTTCCTTTATAACATATTCGATAAGATCTATCACCCTGCTGGAATAACCCCATTCATTGTCGTACCACGCTATTATTTTGACCATATTATCCTCTAAAACCATGGTTGACAATCCATCTATTACAGAAGACCTCTCATCTGATTTAAAATCTATGGATACTAATGGTTCTTCTGTATATCCCAAAATCCCTTTCAGTTCCCCTTCTGCGGCATTTCGCAGAGCCGCATTCACATCTTCCTTTGTAGCGTTCTGCTTTAATTCAAATACGACATCAACTACTGATACAGCAGGCGTCGGAACCCGCATTGCCATCCCGTTCAGCTTGCCTTGAAGCTGCGGCAGAACAAGGGATACCGCTTTAGCTGCTCCTGTTGACGTTGGAATTATGGAAAGAGCTGCTGCTCTTGCTCTTCTTAAATCAGAATGTGGAAGATCTAGGATTTTCTGATCATTTGTGTAAGAGTGGATGGTGGTCATCAACCCTTTTACGATACCGAACTCCTGATCGATGACCTTGGCAACGGGTGCCAGGCAATTTGTGGTGCAAGAAGCATTGGAAATTATATTATGCGCCAAAGGATCATAAATTGTTTCATTTACACCCATGACGATAGTTACATCTTCATCTGTAGCAGGGGCTGAAATGATTACCTTCTTAGCACCAGCCTTGATATGCTTTTCTGCATCAGGCTTCTTTCTAAATAGTCCTGTTGATTCTAAAACTACCTCCACGCCCAAATCTTTCCATGGTAGTTCCTCCGGATCTCTGACTGCAAGAATCTTTATTTCTTTTCCGTTTACGATAATCGCGTCATCTTTTGCTTCGACGGTTCCTTTAAATGTGCCAAAACAACTGTCATATTTCAATAGATGGGCAAGCGTTGCAGGATTCGTAATATCGTTAATTGCGACTATTTCAAAATCTACGTTTCTCTCAAACGCAATCTTAAAGGCATTTCTACCAATCCTACCAAATCCATTAATACCAACTTTTGTTTTCATAGTTTTTCCTCCAATCAAAACTCGTCTCATTTTTTGGATCAGCCACCGTTTTGTTGTAAACTGCTAAAACCTTTTTCTTTTCGAAGAAGACGGCACATTCATCTCATCTCTGTATTTGGCGACTGTTCTTCTGGAAATTTCAATTCCCCTCTCCGCTAACACACCCACAATGGCCTGGTCACTCAGCGGCGCTTTTGGGTCCTCATTTTCTACTATTTCCTTGATAAAGGTTTTTATGCTTTCTGATGAAATACCCTCACCACCATTACCTACAACGCCGCTAGTAAAAAAATATTTGATTTCAAATATTCCTCTTGGGCTTTGCATATATTTCCCATTAATAGAACGGCTAACTGTGGATTCATGAATACCCACCTCATCAGCTATCTGCTTTAAGGTAAGTGTTTTTAAATATTTTGGTCCTTTTTCAAAAAAATCGATCTGATATTTAACCACTGCACTAACAACGTTATAAATTGTTTGTTTTCGCTGCTCTATGCTTTTAATAAGCCATAAGGCTGAGTTTAATCTACTGGTTAAAAATTTGGAGATATTAGATTCTTTATCAGAGTTTATTAGCATCTTTTGGTAGTATTGGCTTATAGTTAGACGGGGTGCACTGCTTTCATTTACGGTTACGATATATTCCCCATCAATCTTTTCTACCGTTACATCAGGTATAATATATCTTGTATCGTCTTTTGAGCTAAACTGCCTGCCAGGCTTTGGTTCCAACCCTTTTATGATGTCTGCGGCTTCCTGGATTTCTTTCACTGAAACATTTAATGCCTTGGCAATATTGTTAAGCCTATTACAAGCGATATCTTCGAGGTGATTATTGACAAGCTCCTCGAGCAAAGGGCAATTAATATTCTTATACCTAAGCTGGATCAGTAAACACTCCTTAAGATCTCTTGCTCCCACGCCGATTGGATCAAATCCCTGTATTGCTTCCAATACGATATTTACATACTCCAGAGAAACCCCTAGTTCTTTTGCAATTTCCTCTGGGGTCAAGGTCATATAACCATTTTCATCAAGGGACTCAATAATGTATCTGCCAATATTCCTGCAACTGTGTTTAATCGGTGCAAACTGCAGTTGGAACATCAAATGCTCAGTCAGTGTGATTTCAGAAGATACATATTGCTCATAGGTATAGTCATTTTTTTCTGAATTATACTCCCACTGCCTATAGCTTATATCATCATATCCCTTTTCTTTAAAATGTTCAGCCCAATCGATTTCTGTATTATCTTTTTCCTTAAAATCCTCTGCTTCCATTTTTGAAGAGAAATCTTCCTCAGTTTTTCCGCTTTCGCTTGATACAGGTTCAAGGACCGGATTTATCAGCAATTGTTCTT
>DUPP01000241.1 GCA_012838265.1 Clostridiales bacterium | reverse complement strand
TGCAGCTTCACTGGAACATATTGTACCAATGCTTATATCTTGACGTTCTGACACTTCTTTCGCAGCTATTGCGGTATTGCTGCCTGCTATTCCCTTAATACCATGCACTTTAAGAAACTCCATGCTTTGAGCTATAGCCTGAGGATGAGAATAAACTTCTTTGATATCCTCTAAGCAAGCTCCTTGAACAGCAGCCAAGCAGTGCTCAACCTTTACGACATTCATGTGATTTATATATAAATCATATTTCATCAGTAAATCATAAACCTCATAAACACTACCTGCCGTAGTGTTTTCTATAGGCACGACTCCCGCCTGATGTTTACCTCTGCTTATGCATTGAAATAGTTCCTCAAAGGTATCGATGGGATGGGCTTCGATACCAGGAAATATATTTTTTACTGCCATTTCTGAATAAGAACCAGGAATACCTTGAAAGCAGACTGATTCCGCTATGAGAGGTTCCTCTGTAAATCTGAGTTGGAATTCAGCCCCGAGCTCCAGCATTTTACTGTATTGGATACATCTGCTTAGCTCCATATATTTTCGTAGCAATGATGCATAAGGGTATTTTAAATTTTCATCCAAATCATCACAGAGGTTTTGTATTATTTCTTTTTCCCTTTCAGGTTTCAGTATCTTATCACCTGTATGGAATTTTATTTGTGCAACTTCCTTGGATACATCAATTCTTTTTAAAAATAGTTCTTTAATATTCCTGTCCAGTTCATCAATTCTTTCCCTTAATTCATTTAGCGTCATACCCGTAAGCCTCCAAATATAAATCCATCATTGCAATAGCAACTGATGCTTCGACTACTACTGGCGCACGCAATGCTATACAAGGATCATGTCGTCCATGTATCCATAGCTTTTCCTCTTCACCAGTTACTAGATTAAGGGTCCTCTGCTCCCTTCCAATCGAGGGTGTCGGTTTAAAAACTGCCCTTACTATAATAGGCATTCCTGTTGTGATTCCGCCTAGAATTCCTCCGCTATAATTAGTTGTTGTTTTAATAATACCGTCTTCCAATGTAAAACAATCGTTTGCCTCTGAACCTCGCATTCCTGCCAGTTCAAATCCAAATCCGAATTCCACACCCTTTACAGCCGGTATACTGTATAAAATTGAAGCAATGCGGCTTTCCACATTATTAAATATCGGGCTGCCTATACCGGGATCAGCACCTACAACGGCACATTCAATCACTCCGCCAATGGAATCAAGGCTGCTCTTTGCTTTTAATACTTCTTCTATAATCTTTTTTTCGGTTTCATTATTCAGGACTGGAATATCATCCAGCTGCAATTGGCATAATAAATCCCTGTCAACTGATGTTAAATCAAAAGGCAAATCAAACACTTCACCAATACGATATATATGAGATCCTATTTCTATATTATGGTATTTCTTTAAAAAATCCTTACATAATGCACCTGCAAACGTTAACGGCGCAGTCAGCCTTCCGGAAAAATGTCCTCCGCCTCGAATATCGTTATACCCTTTATATCTGACCTGTCCTGCATAATCACTGTGACCTGGCCGTGGTATTGTTCTGAATTGTTCGTAGTCCTTGCTTCGTGTATCTGAATTATTAATCATTGCCATTATAGGCGCACCAGTTGTTATACCGTCAAGTATGCCGGCAAGAATGACAGGAGCATCCTCTTCTTTTCTGCCGGTTGTCAGTCCGTGACCGCCGGGTGCTCTTCTTGTTAAATCCCTTTTTATGTACTCCATATTGCATTCAAATCCGGCAGGAAAGCCGTCAATTACGACTCCTACTCCTTTACCGTGAGATTCACCAAATATAGATATTTTAATGTGGTTTCCCCAAGTGCTTCCCATTTTAATCACCTAACACTTTCATAATTTGCAGTAATTCTGTTATTGGAATTAATTTTATTTGAACTTTACCAAAATCTTCGATCATTACAAAGTGTATGCTCTC
>DUPP01000020.1 GCA_012838265.1 Clostridiales bacterium | reverse complement strand
TGCTAAACCGTTATTCAACATAAATTCCACATTTCTCATCTCATGACCTGGTATCGGATTAACCATAATCATTGGTAATCCCTTAGAAATGGCTTCTGAGGTCGTGATGCCACCTGGCTTTGTAATAATACAATCCGCAGCATCCATCATGACATCCACATTATCAACATAGGCATAAATGTCAAATCGCTTCTTAGTTAAGAGTTTCTTTACTTTTGTGTACATTTTTTTGTTATTCCCACAGACTACCATTGCTTGAAAGTCTAAATCCAATTGATCGAGGCGTTCTATAGATTCATCGATTTTTCCATAACCCATACTTCCACTCATCAATAATATTGTATTTTTGCTTGGATCAAGACCTAGAAGTTTTCTGGCAGAACTCTGGTCAATATGTTCATAAAATTTATCCTTGATTGGGATGCCTATAGGAAGCATCTTATTTGTATCAAGTCCTTTTCTTTTCATTTGAAACTCGAGAAGCTCATGAGGAGTCACGTAATAATCAAGATAGCCTGCCTCTTCCCATAGAGGATGCATGGTGAAATCAGTTACAATACCCACTGAAATAGCATCGGTCCATTGCTTTTCCTTCATAATGCTAACCAGGATCGAAGACAGCACATGTGTACATATAATAACTTCTGGATTCGTTTCTTTTATGTATTTTCTTAAATCACTTGCCCAAACTGTATTGGTAATCTTTTGTACGGAATGTTTTTTTGAAGGCTTGTTCTTTTTTACAACTATATCATAAAGCTTAGATGAAATCCTTTTAGCATATGCAGCAGACAACAAATATCCTTTTGATATCAGGTATGAAAGAATCGGCTCGATATATTCATAGGCATCAAGAATCTCGCATTCAGCTCCGTTTTTTTCAAAAGTACTTTTGATTGCCTGTCCTGTAGCATGATGCCCCTGCCCTGTTGATATACTTAGAATTAGTACTTTCATAACTGTACCACCTTGCTTTAATACGATAGATATAAAAAATCAAAATTTTAGAAATATCAGCATAAATTCTGTCACGTGCTGCTAAAGCTGGACAGAATGCTATCAGTACCAATCTATATTAAAATACCACATCTTACTTCTTATTTAAAGGTTTATGTTGATAATAAAATATTATAGCTCAATAACTCCATTATTTTAATCTTTTCTGTCTTTTCATAAAAAATGTTCCATCAGAGGGATTCTCGAGCCTTTTTATGTCAAGTCACATCTCAGGAATTTTCCTGTCCTTTTATTCCAAGCCCCATCCCAGGGCTGTAGGCAAAATACCTTTTCGCTGGTGTCTTATACAAAGCAGCTGCCAATAATACAGCAATAATTGCCCCAACAGTAAACTGTAAAATATTCCAGGGAACCCCAAGAAGCGCAACAATAAAGTTTCCATATATTACGCCTTCTGCAATATAATATCCTCCTACCATAACGAAACCCGCAAGTACCATTCCTGCCAACTGGCGAACAGGCACACCGATAATATTCTTATTTTGCTTCCCTATGGATTTTAGAATAAATAAACCCATGACAACTCCCATTAATCCTTTAATCACTAGTGTCCATGGTGCCCATACGGCAAATCCTATTATAATATCTGCCAAAGCCGAGCCAAAGCCTGCTGCAATTGCTCCATGCCTCCACCCCAAAATCAATACAGAAAGAAAAATCATTGTATCGCCAAAATGAATATATCCATTACCAAATGGAATAGGTATGATTATCAAAATGGTTGCTGTGACAATTAAAGCAATCATCAGCCCTGTCATTATTATTTTAATTGTTTTATTATTTTTATCAGCCACATCAACACCTGCTTTCTATATCTATTAATATCATCTATTAATATTGACTCTGTCA
>DUPP01000240.1 GCA_012838265.1 Clostridiales bacterium | reverse complement strand
TTAAGCAAAATAAAAGGAAAAAACCTGCCAGACGAAAAGTGGGCAGGTTTAGTACACACAGTAAATGCGGCAACCAGGCTATCATAGTGTTACTAAGCACCTTAGACCCTTTGGCTTTGCGTCCTTGACTTTCGACAAGTTTGCTATTAACGCTCATTATTTAATTTATCCCATAAAGGCTTCAATTTCTTTTCAATTTACTATCGTTATATTTTATATACTACTACCATGGCCGGTTGTCTTTGAGTTTTTTCTACTTTTTTAAGTTCTTTGGTGGCTCCGGCTGGTACATAAGAAACATGCTAGTTGTTCCAATATTCGTCATGGCCACTACAGCGAACACTGCTGCCAATCCTTGAAATAGAGATTTGCTAATAAATTTTAACATTCTAATTCGCCTCCCTTCTTATTTAAAGTAAGCAGGAAATCGCATAAGCCAATAAATCTATGTCCCACAGGTGTTAATGTAAAAGCTTGCCAAAGCAGTGCAATTGATATAACCCAGGCAGGCAAGCTATTAGACCCCAAGACAATTGCAGTAATAGAAAAAATCACAACTGCTAGTAATGTGTACCGGCGGAAGGCTAATTCAATTTTCTTGTCTTTAAAAGGTTTATTGGAAGGAGCCTGTGGAGGATAGATCCAATATAAACTAAATGTTAATACGAGAATGCCAAGTAAAATAGCAGGATGTAACTGCTGGATGAATGGGTAATTTACTTTGATGGAATATCCCAATACTGTAAATATGAAAACACTTGTTGCTAAACACCTATAGTATGCTGAACAATGTGCTCCACCTGATAAGGTGCGAATGATGCCAGTTACGATAAGCAATATCGCAATTTCAACAGTAATATCCATGATGAAAGCAAAGGAAAAAAGAATACACAATTTAATAATACTGCCTATCAAAATTTCTGCACCGAAAGACAGAACTTCTGTCTGATCTGCCCTAGAAACTTTTTTTGCCACATATGTTCCTAATGCTTGTCCAATTTGCACTTACTGGTTGAGGCCGGGGTTATAACTGAGCGCGATTTTCAGAAGATTCGCAAAGCCAACCCGAACCACGTGCCGTTGTACCGCATTCTTGATTATGCCGAGCAGCGTTCAGGCGGCAGAGGCAGCAGCCTGGACATCAGCGTCGAGGTAATTAAGCGTGCACATGGATCGGGAAAGTCAATTATCGATCCAGTTGAAAGCATCGTGTCAAACGCATTAGCGTTCAGGAAGGCTGCCGAGGCAAACAACATAAAAAGAACAATGGTTCGCATGGCTGAGGGGAAAAACCTTGGTAACATGGTTGAAAGGGTGCCTCCGGGAATACGAACAACTAACAAAGCATATCTATTAACAACTCATTCAGCTTAAAAACAGTCTCATATGTCATAAGGGTTTCCATTGAGATTTTCTCTTTCAGGCTCGTATACCTTTTTCGCTCAATCGTTTTATCTACACAGCACCACGCTCCCTGCCCGATCCTGTGTATATGGATTCCGGTCGCAAAACAGGTACATCTTCCTTTAACCTGAGAATCTGTCCCAACTGCAAGCCTATACCTGTTATCGGGACTTGCTTTTATAAAACGCTCGATATTTACCAAAACATCAGTAAAACTCATGTTTTTTTGAGTTGAATTAAAATAGCTCATATTTTCGATAGCGACACCGGATTATTCATTCCGGCAATCTGTAATCACCCCTGTTTCCCCTAAAATTATGTAGAGCTTATAAAACCATTTGTTATTATAACACTTTATGGTCAACGGTACAAACAGAAGTTTCTGTCATCTATTATGGCTAGTATAGTGTTCTCTAAATAACTGTGCAATATCAGGAAACATTAGCGGAATATAGCTTAGAGATGTATAGTCAGGGCGAGGAGAAGCAAGCCGAACTATACATCTCTTGCAAATTAAGCGTAGTTTCCGTTATTGCACAGCTATATCTCAAAATATAGAGGGTGTGAACAGTAACTACTGTTCATAGGAACCAGGGGGACGCATCAGGCGCTGAATGCTCCATCAAGAGGCAGTATTGTGCCCGAGCAGTAAGAAGACGCATCCGATGCGAAAAATACTACAGGCCCCTTTACTTCGTGTTCCTTAATAAACCTTTGCATAGGGCAATGTTTTTCAAATGTCTTTACATATCCCATAAGCTTTGGATTCGTATACAACTCCGGATTGAACGAACCGGGGCATATACAGTTAACACGAATATTGTAAGGCCCGTATTTTGCAGCCAACCATAACGTCAAGCCGTTCATTCCGCACTTCTCCATCATGTAATTAGCGGGATTCTTCTGTTCAGGCTCAAGAAGAGAAAAACGAGGGGCTCTCAATGCTGCAAGCGAAGAAACCATTATTATGCTTCCTTTTCTTTGTTTTTTCATTTGAGGCAAAACTGCTTTACTCATCAAAACCTGGCCTGTAAAGTTAACATCAAGCGACTTCATCATCGTATCGCGTTCCAACTCTTCAACCTCACCTATTAAGCCACGTCGAACGGCATTATTAACCAGCACATCAATATGACCGTATTTTTCAACAACTTCGTCAACAACAGCTTTAATTGATTTATCATCGGCCAAATCAAGGTGTATTCCAATTGCCTCTAGCTTGCGTTCTCTTAATTCTTCAGCAAACTGTTCACACTGCTTTTCATTTCGTGACGCAATTATAACAATAGCACCCATTTCGGCCAATCCTTCCGATATTGGTTTCCCAAACCGGCTGGCGCCCCCGGTTACTATCGCAACTTTTCCATCCAAGCTGAACATGTCTCTTGCATCCATTTTTATTTTCCTCCCTTAATATTTTCCGCGGGGTTTAATAATTCCATACATGTTTCTTTTCTTTTATATATTGGCTTTTGCCTCACCCAGGTTTTTTTGGGGTTTTTCCTTTAAGAAAATAAAATATAATAAACCGGTAAACAGAGCAAAAACAGATATAGCATAATAAGTATAATTCAATCCCAGATTGTCGCTCAGCAACCCGCTTATTGTCGGACCTACGCAAATTCCTATAGCATATACCGCCTGATAGAATCCCATACCGCTTGCCCTTTTTTCAACCGGAGATGCTTCATAAATACTGTTCATATCAAGGTTATTCGTTACCATAAGGGCAAACCCCATAACAAACTGTATGAAATATAAATATATAACATCAGGAACACTGGGGTATAACATGCATCCAAAAGCCAATATAATCAAAAAGGCTGTCATTACATATCTTCTTTGAAACCTGTTAAAAAGTCCTTTTCCAACCATAAAGCTTCCCAGTACACCCGCAATTACCGAAACCATACTTAACAATCCAATCATAAAGCTTGTGGCTCCCATGCTTTTTGCAATCAGCGGCGCCATCATAATCGACGCACTGAACGAAATCATAAACTTCATTGCCGCGAGAAATGAAATTTTAAATATTACAGGGTTTTTCCCTACATCAAGAAAGTCCTTTATTTTAAGAGGACTTCTTCCGGGTACTTTTTTGTCTTTAATGAATAATGTACAAGTAAATCCAATGATTGCAACGCCTGAAGCAACAAACATAGGCGCTGAACTTCCCCAGAATTCGGCTGCCGAACCTCCAATTAAATTACCAATAGCCTGGCCGGCATTGTTTCCGATATTCGCAATACTGATAGCCCATATTGCTTTTTCCGGAGGAAAATAGGTTACGAGCAAAACCGTAATAACCCCCCACATACTTGCGGTTAAACCCGTAAGCATTCTTCCCATTAGCAATATCCCCGGTGACGGAAAAAGAGCCATCGCTGTAGTTGCAATAAAATTTATTACAAAAGCCGCGGTAAAGAATATTTTCCGTTTGTTTATCTTATCGCTCCATATTCCGATAGGAATTCTGTATACTGCCATTGCCAGCCCGTAAATACCGGTTATTATGCCGACCATGCTCATTGACGCTCCTGATTCCTGGCAGTATATTGAGAATGTCGGAGAAAAAACATACAATACAAACCATAAACACAAAATAGCTATAAAAAAAACAGAAACTCCTGGTTGTGATACCTTTTTATTATCTATGATGTCACAGCTCCTTTATCAAGACAAGTTTACATATTATCGTTATATGATTATAACACATTAATCGGGCTTTTTTTTCATCAAATATACCGCTTTTTTAAGAACATTGAGAAACTCGATTCGATTTATCGATGTCTTCACAAGACGCTAATCGGGTAGTTCACTTGTGTTTGACACGGTATGATGAATCGGCTAATATTTAAGTTAGTTTCAGCCATATGAAAGGAGCAAAATAGTGGTTTTATTCGTTTTTATCCTTATACTGTCCGGCGCCACCATTTTGTTTTTAGGCCGTAGTTCAAGTTCCTTTTGGTATACCGGCATTCTGTCAGGCATGACACTGTTGATTATCGGGTTTATGGTGTACTTTTCCAAAATAGGTGGTATTTCCGGGGAACTGACATTACTGTTTTTCTTTTCGGAAAATATTCAAGACAAGCTTTGCGCTATCCAGATAGGTACCAATATGTTAAGCACAATTACAATTATCAGCAGAGCTTTAGTTATTTTTTGCTTTGCGGGATTTTCAATCTGCGAATCAAACCGTTTGAGTAAAAGGACAAGGATTATTCTTTATTCTGTTTCAGGCTTTCTATCCTTATCATTAGCGTTAACTTTTATACCGGGTGTATACGGTGCTTTATCTCAAACAATGCCTCAACGCCAACTTTGGCTGCTTGAAGGCTTTTGGCGTTCAGTTATTATATCAATGTTAATATTATCGGTTTGCCTGCTTATTCTTAATCTTCACTCAATCAAGATCAATTGGCTAAAAAGGCGTATCATGTTTGTTTACTTTGCTGTTTTCGAATTAATGTGCTTTTATGTTATTATGGGGGTTTTCACACCGCTGCAGATAAGCCGGCTTGATCGGATTTACTTTATGCTTTCGAGGATTTTCTATTATAGCAGCACCGATTCTATAAAAATCTGGCGGTTTATTGTAGGGGGCTCTATTTTATTTACAATAACTTCGGTGGTATTTCTGCTCAATTATCTTAAAATAGACAGAACGCTGAGTAAGCCTAACGCAAAACTTGAAAAGAAATTATTAACCGGAGATACGGTTGTCAGGACTTTTTCCCACGGAGTTAAAAACCAAATATTAGCTAACCAGGTTCTTATAGAAGATCTTATTTCCAGTCTTAGTGAAAATCGCAATGACAGAACCAAAGAACTTATTTTTGAGCTCAGCTGGAATAATAGATCAATCCTTCAAAGGGTAAATGACCTTAATGATTTTTTTAAAAGCAAGAAGCTTGTTATGCAGCCGGTAGAAGTTTCTGAACTTATTTTACGGCTCATAAATGACTTTGAAAAAAAAGAGTATCCGGTTAATATTTCATTTAAACACACTCAAAACTGTATGATTCTGGCTGATATTGTTTTAATAAGGCAAACTATTACCAATATTATAAATAATGCTATTGATGCGGTAATGCACAAGGGTGATGAGGGAAATGTTGAAATTTTAACGCATCTTAACCGTAATTATGTAATTATTGAAATTAGGGATAATGGCTGCGGCATACCCAAACAGCAGCTTAGAAAAATATTCGCTCCGTTTTATACAACAAAAAACACCCGTAACAATTGGGGAATCGGCTTGGCATATACCCAAAAAATACTTAACCGGCATGGCGGAACAATACGGGTGGAAAGTATTGAAAACGAAGGCACGACAGTTTATCTTTTTCTGCCAAGATACGAAAGGAAGTACCATGCGAATGAAAAAAGAAAACATAATCAGAATATTGGTCGCGGATGATGAGCCCATCATCAGAAGAAGTATATGCAAGACCATACGTTCAATTCCTCAGTTTTTTCTGGCCGCGGACGTATCGTCGGGAGCAGGGGCAGTCAAGTTTATTGAAGAGCATCCTTTTGATGTGGATGTGATTCTTATGGACATAGCTATGGATTCCGCTGATGACGGGCTGCTGGCGGCAAAGAAAATATATGAGATAAACCCGGAGATTATTGTGATTATGCTAACAGTCCTTGAGGATGAACACACAATATTTAAGGCATACTGTATTGACTCAATAAAAGATTATGTTGTCAAATCCTTCGATAACCATGAAATAGTCGCTGCCATTCAGCGTAGCTTCCAGGACTATCATCATTCGTCATCGGCAAATCAAAAGCTTAGGAGCGAATTCAAGCGCCTTAAGCAAAGCGAACACAGCCTCTTTATGGCTGTACGCATACTTTCCCAGATGACTCCGAGTGAAAAGGAAATTATTATTTTAAAACTGGATGGCCTGAGTACTCGCCAGATCGCTAAAAAGCGAATGGTTGAAGAATCCACGATAAAGTCTCAGATAAATACAATGCTGAAAAAACTCGGATTCACAAAAAGCAGCCAGATTATTAAGTTGATACGGGAATTAAAACTGGAAGAACTGTTTAAAGATTGAGCATCTTCAAATTTACAAACAGTATAATTAAAAAATTCTTTTCTGCCGGAAAGCAAAATCAAAGCTAAACCACGGCAAAATACCGTTAATTCAAACTGCATATCAGATATATTATGTTAACTTTTTTAGTGACATAATAAGGGGGGTTGTAAAAAAAATCTAACTACCCGGCTCTCCTTATATATGTTTAAATAAAGTCAGGATAACAAACCGGCCGGCAATTCCTAATAAAGTAAGGAGGATGGTGTTTATGAGTAAACATACAAAAAAATACCTGAATCATCTGATCTCGATGCTGGAACGGATTGATGAAACCCAGGAGGACAAAATTGAAGCAACGGCAAAGAAAATGGCGGAAACTATAATAAACGGCGGAAGTCTGTTTGTGTTCGGACCAGGCCATGCCGGAATGCTTACACAGGAATTATATCACCGTGCGGGTTCATTTATTCTTACAAATCCGATTCTGCACTCGGGAACTCTGGTGAGCAACCGCCCCATTACAACAACATCGGCAATGGAAAAGCTACCCGGGTTTGGTGAAATAGTGCTAAACAGCGTTCCTATTAAAGAAGGCGACATGCTGATTATACACTCGGTAGCCGCTCGTATACCCATTGTTACCGAAATGGCGGTAGAAGCCAGGAAAAGAGGCATCTTTGTAGCATCGATTGTGAATATGGAATTCGCATCTAATGTAACTTCATTGGATCCATCAGGCAATATGCTTTATGACGTAAGCGACATTGTAATAGACGACTGTGGTGATTTCGGCGACGCAAGCATTCTGATAGAAGGGATGAAACAAAAGGTTGCCGCAACTTCCACAATAACGGCATGTATGATAGGTCATATGATAGAAATACGAGCTTGTGAATATATGCTTGAACAAAATTTTGTACCGCCCGTTGTACACAGTACAAACGTTGATGGCGGCGACGCGGAAAACATAAGATTATTCAAAGAATACAAGGACAGAATTTTTTACCTGTAATACTATACTGTATCCTGTGGGGGGAACTGAAATGAACTCTACAAAAAATTTATCAACGAACAGCTTATTGAAAAATAAAAAGTTTTTACAGTATTTTTATAATATATTGTCATTTACTATCTTTGTTGCAATATGGATTTTTATTTCGTCAACAAAGGCCGGTAAAATATTCGCAAGCCCTATGAAGGTTTTGTCTATTTTTTATGACAAGGCATCGGACGGTTCTATCTGGGTTCATATTTTTTCAAGCCTATACCGGGCGGTATCAGGTTTTTTGCTCGCTTTTGTATGCGCTCTTCCTGTTTCGTTTTTAATGGGCTGGTACCGTCCTTTCAGATCCATCGTGGAACCCTGGGTAAAATTTATAAAGAGTATTCCGCCAATTGCTTACATTCCTTTGATAATAGTTGCACAGGGAATTGGGGAATCTGCAAAAGTAACAGTAATCTTTATAGCTGCTTTTCTTGTTATGGTAATCTCTGTGTACCAGGGGGTTATAGGTGTTGACTACACATTGATTAAAGCCGGACGCGTTCTCGGCTCCAACGAACTTCAAACATTTATAAAAATTGTAATTCCATCTTCCCTCCCACACATTCTTGTTGGTGTCAGGCTTGGCCTGGCAGCATCATTAACCACATTGGTGGCAGCAGAGCTCACAGGCGCCCAGGTAGGACTTGGGCAAATGATTCAGGAAGCCAGTATGTATTTCCAGATGGATGTGGTGTTAATGGGCATACTAATTATCGGTATTATAGGCTTCATTTTTGATCGCCTTGTAGCGTTTCTGGAAAGGAGGTTAACAGGATGGCAGGAAACACGAAAAACA
>DUPP01000239.1 GCA_012838265.1 Clostridiales bacterium | reverse complement strand
TTGAACCGGCGGCCTTTGCGTCCCGAACGCAACACTCTACCAAACTGAGCCACACCCCGATAGATGGTATTATAATATGTTTTATTCAAAATGTAAATAGAACAAACTTAACAAAAAAGTCACAGGGAATTTCTACTTATTGTTTATTTTTGCCTATTTTTTTGGTCAAAAATTAGTTCTGTTTTCGGATTGTTTAAAGCTTTAATTCTAATTTTTTATATACGAAATAAATACGGCATATAAGCATATAATAAAAATTTTATAACTGAAAAAAGTTGTTTTTATTACACAATATATAAATAGTAGATAACTTTATTTAGAATACATAGTTCGATTTTGTTTGGTTATATTAATTATCAGGAGGAGTATAAAAATGGATGAACGATTAAATAAATTATTAGAAAATCAAAAAAAACAAGAAGATATAGAAATTGCTCAAAATGCAGATAGATTGCTTGTGGAAGGCAGCTCAGACTCGAACCCTAGCGTAGCCAAGCTAGAGAATGATAGGAATATCGTCAGGCAGATTTATAGTGCAATTGGGCATGAAACTTTAGAAAGTGAAAACAATTATGTTCCTTCAGACATTATAGAGGATGCAAAACAATCTTTACCGTTTCATGATAACCAGTCCATTTTTTTAAACAGACGCATCCTTAAATAAGGTAGTGTATGTGTTCAATGAAAACTAAGGAAATGCATGTAAAATTTACTTGTTATATTAAATAATGCTCCGGTTAAATTAATACTACAAAAGGAGGTGAGTATAAATGGTAAGCAACAATAATCCTGTAAAACCACAAGCAAAAAATGGATTGAATAACATGAAGATTGAAATAGCAAATGAACTTGGTATTTCCGGATATGACACAATGGATAAGGGAAACCTTACAGCTAGACAGAATGGATACGTTGGCGGTTATATGACTAAGAGATTAGTTGAAATGGCAGAACAACAGTTAGCAGGAAGATAAGTTTAGAAATTATTATTACAAGCGAATCAGCTTATGAATTCAATCCATAAGCTGATTTTATTATTATGTAAATTAATATATAGAAAACATTGATAAACGGAGAAGAGTGATGGAAGAAAAAAAAGGCAAACTTGACTACATTCCGGTTTACGCTACGTTCCCTCTTGCGAACTCAGAAAAAATAATAAGGGAATCCAACGTTTCCATACCGTTGGAGGATGATATCGTAGAGGTAAAGGAATGGGTAGATTTCAAGGAAATGTAACAATACATGTAATAAACAGGAGAATAAAATGAGTATGACGTTAAGGCAGAGAGCTGAAATCGAGCGGTTAAAATCTGAAATTGCACATCAGTATGGTGCTGCAACTTTTGAGGATATTGACCGAGGGAAATTGACTTCAAGATTTAATGGGGATGTAATGGGGACTTTAATTAAACTAGCTGAAGAAGAGTTTAAATCGAACAGGTGAATTTGAATTATACCCTCTTGAAACTTTTAAATAATTAAAAAAAGAAAAAATGGAGTTTTGCGTGTAAATTTGCCTATTCCAGGAAGACTGGGAAGCTGTTTCCTCACCATTTTATCGTTAAATCACATTAGATTTTTTTATTTATAAGCGCAATTAAGGCACTTTTCTACCCTTCTTCATATAATATACTACACCATACTATCTATGGTGAAATATAGAATAAGAAGGTGAAAGAGTATGTCCAAGTGTATGCCATGTGAATTTGATTGTGACCGAATTGAGGGCATTGAAGATATAAAAAAAGGCATATGCAAAATTTTTGAGGGCATCAAATGTATCCGAGAAGGTTTGGAGGATATCTGCAGATGCTGCATTTGCGAAGGTGTAAAAGCAATACGTAAAGGGTTATGTTTGGTAGAGGATGGATTATGTGATCTCATTCGCGGCGCGAGAGATATAGATCATACTAGCAGATGTTCAGGCAAAAAAGACATCCTCAAGGGCATTTGTGACATTAAGGAAGCTATCAGATGTATTAAAAAAGGTCTGCATGATATCTGCAGTTGCCGAGTTTGCGAAGGTGTAGAAGCGATTCAAAAAGGACTTTGCGAACTGGAAAATGCTTTAGCTGATATTGTTGAAGGCTTAAACGATGTCCTTGGAGAGATGGAGAAAAATAGAAGACGCAGAGCTGATGCGATGGATAAAGTATCTGATCTGTGCAGGTGTTTCGATTGGGGCTGCTAACTAGAGATTGTTAAGCTACAACTAACCATTTATCGGTCATATACCTTTATATCCGTTATATCAGGGATTGCTGGATTGTTGGGTAATCCCCTGATAATTAATCTGGCAGAAGACGTAAGCTCTTCTGCCAATACTTATGTTTAAAGAACCTGAAAAAAATGATTTGGAAAATGGGTTTACTTATACAATAAAAACATGTTGAATAAATATCGCGGACAGCGTATAATTATACAGGCGTATATCACGTATATCAAATAAAGCAATAAAAAAAGAAAAGAGGGAGAGTATAATGAACATGAAAAAATTACTAGCTATATTGTTGATAATAGCAATGACTTTTGCCTTTGCGGCATGTGGTAATGGGAACGGCAGCCAGGAAGAAGATCAAGGAGCAAGCGATGAACCGATGGTCTACAAAGTTGCTATGGAGCCGACTTTTCCGCCATTTGATACAATAGATGTAGATACACAAGAACTGGCTGGATTCGATGTAGATCTGATGAATGCTATAGCAGAAGACCAGGGTTTTGAATTGGAATGGATTAATATGGGTTTTGATGGTTTGATCCCAGCATTGCAGGCAGGCAATATTGATATTATTGCATCTGGAATGAATGCAAGCGAAGAGAGAAGACAGAAGGTTGATTTTTCAACTACATATTATGATTCGGGTCTGGTTATTGCAATTAAGGAAGGAAATACTGCAATAAAAGGCATTGACGATTTAACACCTGACATGAAAGTTGGAGCACAGATTGGAACAACAGGAGCGGATCTAGTAAATGAGCTTTATGATGAAGGGAAAATCGGTGAGGCAAAAATCTATAATGGATTGGATGTTGCAGTAATGGATCTACAGAATGGTACGATTGATGCGTTAATCAATGACCTTCCAGTAACAAAGGCATACATGGAAGCAAAGCCGGGAACTATAGAAATAGTTGGTGACGTTTTAAATGCTGAATCATATGGTTTTGCAGTTCAAAAAGGCAATACTGAGTTGCTGGAAAAAATAAATGCAGGAATGCAAAATATAATTGATAATGGAACTTTTGATGAAATATATAACAAGTGGTTTGAATAAAAACAATAATAGTATCTGGTGACGGTAGTAAAAGTGATATCGGGCTCCCTTTTACTACTGTCCTCCCTGTCACCTAAGGCGGGCTTATAAGGAGAAACGAGTTGGACATATATATTAAAGGGATACAAATAGCATACAGCGGAATCCAGGTAACCTTACAAATTACTATATTTGCTGTAATAATCGGGGTAATTGCAGGTCTGATAGTAGCTCTGGGTAAAATGTCATCGATAAAGCCGGTAAAGATTGTCTTTTCCGTGTATGTTGAAGCGTTAAGGGGAACTCCTTTAGTTGTACAGGCATTGATAGTATATGCCGGGGTTCCAATGCTTCTGCAAAAATATGGCATTGCGTTCAAATGGGAGGATCCAATAATCGCATCTATCCTTGTATGCGGGATCAACAGCTCTGCATATGTGGCTGAGATTATCCGAAGCGGCTTGCAGGCAGTAGATAAAGGGCAAATGGAAGCTGCCCGGTCTTTGGGAATGACTCATGCCCAGGCGATGAGATTTATAATAGTGCCGCAGGCATTTCGAATTATTTTACCGCCTTTGGCAAACGAATTTATAGCTCTGCTAAAGGAAACAGCAGTTTTAAGCATCATTTCTGTAGTTGAGGTCACTAGAAAGAGTATGCTTTGGGCAGCGGCCACATTTGAAGCATGGCCAGCTTATCTGGGAACGGCTTTTGTCTATCTGAGCATTACAATTCCACTTTCCAGACTTGTAGCTTATATGGAAAGGAGGATGGCGCAAAGTGATCGTAGTAAATAATCTGACAAAGAAATACGGAAACTTAGAGGTCTTGCGAGGAATTACCGTCACAATCGAGAAAAGCGAAGTTGTCTGCGTAATCGGTCCATCCGGTTCCGGAAAAAGTACATTTTTAAGATGTATCAATATGCTGGAGACTCCAACCTCCGGTGAAATATATATTAATGGGGAGCAGATTAATAAGAAGGATGTGGATATTAATAAGATTCGCAAGAATCTTGGTATGGTTTTTCAAAACTTCAATTTGTTCCCCCACATGACCACTCTCGAAAATATTACAATCAGTCCGATCCAGGTAAATAAAATTCCGAAGGAGGAGGCTGAAAAGGAAGCTCGAGAGTTGCTGATGATGGTAGGTCTTCATGATAAAGCAGACGTTTACCCAGGATCTTTATCAGGTGGCCAAAAACAAAGGGCAGCAATTGCAAGAGCGCTGGCAATGAAACCGGAAATTATGCTCTTTGACGAGCCTACTTCCTCATTGGACCCTGAAATGGTGGGTGAGGTACTTCAAGTCATGAAGGATCTTGCAAATAGAGGAATGACTATGGTAATCGTAACCCATGAAATGGGATTTGCAAGAGAAGTGGCAGACAGAGTTTTGTTTATAGACGAAGGTTTAATCTTAGAGCAAGGAAAGCCTGAGGAAATTTTCGGCAATCCACAGCATGAAAGAACTAAAAACTTCTTAAGTAAAGTTCTATAAAATTCTTTTTAAAATTTAAAGTCGCAGAAATACCATTATGCGGCTTTTTATATTACATGTAATTATGTATATAATTAGAATATTATTTAATTTCAGAGCAATATTATTTAAGCTGGCTATAAAATTTAACTTAGTTCGTTATTCTTTTATATACTGGTAAACATAATTAGCTTACCTATAAAAATTCAACTAGTTTTTTATTTTACTTATAAAGAATTGTATAATAAAGAATGGTATAATAAATTTAAACATAAATCGAGAGGTACCTTCTGCTATTATTATTTTTAAGTGGTTCTTTAATATCTAATGAATATCTAATGAACCAATTGTGGAAAGCATAAGAGGGAGAAAACAAATGAGAATAAAGTTTATAGGCGGCACAATGTCCGTAACAGGTTCTTGTCATCTGATCACAACTGACAAATATAAAATATTACTCGATTGTGGTATGTATCAGGGCAGCAAAGCATTAGAAGAGCTTAATCGCGCAAGCCTGGGCTTCGATGCATCAGAAATTGATTTTATGCTTCTAAGCCATTCACATATTGATCATAGCGGCAGAATTCCTATACTCGTTAAGCAAGGCTATAAAGGCAAGATTTACTGCACGGATGCAACGGCGGATTTAGTAGAAGTAATGCTTAAAGACAGTGGATATATTCAGGAAAAGGAAGCGGAATGGTTCAACCGGAAGGCAGAACGATCCGGAAGTCCTTTGATTGAGCCCCTCTATACAGTTAAGGATGCAACTGAATCTATAAAACATCTTGAACCGGTACTGTACAATCAGGTATTTGAAATTAATCCGGACGTGCATGTAAGGTTTAAAGATGCTGGTCATATCCTTGGCTCTTCTATTATAGAACTCTGGATTAGAGAAGGAGAAAAAATCACCAGGCTTGTTTATTCTGGTGATATAGGTGTAAAAAACAAGCCGCTTCTGAAAGATCCGGAGATAGTCACCGAAGCGGATTACCTTATAATGGAGACTACTTACGGAGACAGGGTTCATGAACCCAACGAAGAAAGCCTTGAGAAATTTATTGATATAATATTAAAGACTACAAGACGGGGGGGCACGGTGGTGATCCCATCCTTTGCGGTAGGAAGAACACAGGAATTAATCTATGAATTAAATATGTATTATGAACACCACGAAGAATTTAAAGAAGAACTGGATAATATAATGGTTTATGTAGATAGCCCCCTTGCTACGAGTGCAACTGAAATATTTCAAAGAAATGCACAGGTCTTTGATGAGGAAGCCAGGCAATGCATATTAAAGGGTGATAATCCACTTGATTTTAAAAACTTAGTATTTACGAGAACAGTCGAAGAATCCATACAGTTGAACTTTGATACGACTCCGAAGGTAATTATTTCAGCAAGCGGCATGTGCGAAGCAGGTAGGATTAAACATCATCTGAAGCATAACTTATGGAACCCAAAAAGCAGTATTGTTTTTGTTGGATACCAAGCTGAGGGAACCTTGGGAAGATCGATAATAAATGGGGATAAGGATGTCAGTATATTTGGTGAAAAGATACATATCAATGCAGAAATATATAATTTAGAAGGTTTTTCCGGACATGCGGATAAAGAGGGGCTGTTGGAATGGCTTTCAGCGTTTCAGAAACCACCAAAGAGGATTTTTTTAGTTCATGGTGAGGAAGATTCCAAAAAGAACTTTGCCGCAACCGTAAAACAGGTTTTGGGATATGATTGCACAGTGATTGAGGATGTTTCAGAATTTAACTTAGATGATGACGTTATGCTTAGCGTCGAAGATGTACATAATAGAATAGCCACCGAAGAGCAGCTGCTCAAGGTTAGGAATAAGCTTGCACAAATACATGAAGAGATGGGTAGCATTTTTTACAACACTCATTTGGCTGTAGATTCAGGAACTACGATAAAAAGCGTTAACGAAATTAATAACATTATACTTGAACTGGAAAAACAGGCAATACAACTTGGAACAGCGGTGACAAAACTAAAATAGAACTTTTGCTGTTGAATTCTTAAAAAGTATATGATACTATTAGTAAAACCCAATAGACCTCATGAATTTTCATCAAAAGCCTTTTATTAATATGATAATAAGGAAAGACAGATAATTGATATGGAAATAGAAATGAAGTATCGCATCAAAGATAAGGAAACTGCTAAAAACATATGGGAAGACGAGTATCTTTTGAGTATTGAAGAAAAGGGTTCAAGGGAAAAAGTCTATATGAAGGCGGCTTATTTTGATACCGATAATTTTATTCTATCCAAAAATGATATAGCATTCCGAATTCGCATAGAGGGTACTCGTATTGTGGCATCTCTTAAGTGGAAAGGCACTAGTGATGAAGGACTTCATAAGAGAGAAGAAATCAACGTTCCTGTGAATGAGGAAACCTGCTTTCTAAAGCCGGACCCCGAGATATTCAAAGAGAGCGAAATTGGGCGGGATACAATTGAACTGATTCAAGGAAAGCCCTTACACAGCATTTTAGAAACAAGATTTCTAAGAAGCAGGATGAGAATCGATACTGGAATCAGTATTTGCGAAGTGGCAATTGATGAAGGAGAAATCGTAACGGATTTTGGAAACTTGCCGATCTGTGAACTAGAAATCGAGCTTTTTTCTGGGGAACAGGAAGATGTAATACAAATCGGTAAAACCCTGGCAGAAAAATATCAGCTTACTGTAGAAAGTATGAGTAAGTATGCAAGAGGCTGGAATCTGCTATATAGTAAGATGGACAAAAAATAAATTAAAAGATAGCTTGCCGATAGCTATCTTTTTCTGTTATTTAATTTAGTTCGATATTCTGGATAATTACTTTACTTTACTCAAGATTAAAGGTATAATTATACGCGCACGTTGTGCGATTTAACCATTAGACCAATGGAGAACCATTGGTCTTATAGGTGCTTATAACGAGGCGAAGATGTCTTCCTCCATTTTAGGTGCGAGAACAACTAATAATAGCTCGCCCAATTTGTAAAGAAATCAGATTGATTGCAACTTACAGCGGTAGGCTTATTCACCGCCTCGTCAAACGTGCAGATGTTAGAAAAGATCCTATAAAAGGAATTTTTCTACTTAAGCGCTATAACTATTAGGAGGATTAATAATGATATCAACTTTTATCTCTAAAGAAAAAAACCAAGTTAAGTTTACTATGGAATTCTCTGGCGAGGAATTTGAAAAGGCCATTAATGATGCGTATCAAGCGACAAAGAGTAAATATACGATAGATGGCTTTAGAAAAGGAAAGGCTCCAAGAAAGCTCATCGAAGCTCGTTATGGAGAAGATATATTTTTTGAAGATGCAATCAATAATTTGTTTTCGAGCAAATATCCAGAAACTATTGAGGAGTTGAATTTAAATCCAGTCGACAGACCCTCGGTAGAAATTAGCAATATCGAAAAAGGCAAAGGATTTGTCGTTACGGTTGATGTAACAGTTAAGCCTGAGTTTGAAGTTAAAGACTATAAAGGAGTAAAGGTTCCTAAGGTTGAGCACAATATAACTGATGAAGACGTTGCAAAGGAGTTGGAAGCTTTACAGAAAAGAAATGCAAGACTAGTGCTTGTAGACAGACCAGCTCAAAACGGAGATACGGTAATGATCGACTATACCGGGTTTATTGGTGATGAGCAATTTGAAGGCGGTAAAGCAGAAAGGCGGCCATTAATCCTTGGCAGCGGCACATTTATTCCAGGCTTTGAAGAGCAACTTATAGGTGCAGTTGCAAACGAACATAGAGATGTGAAGGTCACTTTCCCTGAAGACTATCATGCAAAAGAGCTAGCAGGAAAAGAAGCAGTCTTTAAATGTATTATACATGAAATTAAGGAAGAGGAAAGACCTGAGCTAAATGATGAATTTGCAAAGGATGTTAGTGAGTTTGACACTTTAGAAGAGTTGAAGAAAGACACTAAAGAAAAGCTTGAAAAGTCAGCGAAAGCCAAAGAGGAATATGAAACTAAGAATGCCATACTAGAGAAAATTTATGAAGCAAATGAGATTGATATTCCTGATGTCATGGTAGAAGATCAGATTGACGAATTGATGGCGGAATTTGAGCAGCAATTAAAAATACAAGGATTCGATTTAGAAAGGTATTTTGCATTAGCTCAAAAGAATATGCAAGAATTCAGGGATGATCTTCGTGAAGATGCTTATAAAAAGGTAAAAACCAGATTGATCGTAGAAGCTGTGGCAGATGCTGAAAAACTGGACGCAAGCGAAGATGAAGTAAATGCAGAGCTACAGACTATAGCTGATCAATATCAAATTGATGTAGAAAAACTAAAGCAAGCAATGAATGCGGAAAACCTTTTCTTTATGGCACAGGATATAAAAATGAAAAAAGCTATTGATTTTATGTTTGAAAATGCAATAGTTGAGTAATATATAAATGACACAACAAAGCAACAAGAGGGGGTAAAAAGATGACACTCGTACCAATGGTCGTAGAGCAAACGAACAGAGGCGAACGATCTTACGATATATATTCGAGGTTATTAAAGGATAGAATCATATTTTTAGGAGAAGCTGTGGACGATCATACGGCGAGTCTTATCGTGGCGCAGTTATTGTATCTCGAGGCCGAGGATACTGAAAAGGATATAAATTTCTATATTAACAGTCCTGGCGGATCTGTTACGGCAGGACTGGCGATATATGATACAATGAAGCATATCAAACCGGATGTTTCAACAATATGTGTCGGAATGGCTGCAAGCATGGGGGCTTTTCTTTTAGCCGCAGGGACGAAAGGAAAGAGATTTGCACTTCCGAATGCAGAGATAATGATTCATCAACCTTTGGGTGGTATTAAAGGTCAGGCAGAGGACATCCGGATCCATGCTGAATGGATTATTAAAACTAGAGAAAAATTAAACAGAATTCTAAGTGAAAACACTGGTCAGAACTATGAACAAATAGCTAAGGACACTGACCGGGATAATTTCATGAGTGCTGATGAGGCAGTAAAGTATGGGATTATAGATAAAGTAATGAGACCTAGAGAGTAAGGGGGGAATTGGTATATGAGTAAGTACGATGCAAAAAAACAATTAAAGTGTTCATTTTGCGGTAAGCCGCAGGACCAAGTCAGGCGTCTTGTCGCAGGGCCGAGTGTATATATTTGTGATGAATGTATAGAGCTTTGTCAGGATATAATAAAAGAAGAGTTTTCCAATGCTCTAGAAGAGGAAGGCGCTCGTAAGCAGGAAAAATTCTGCTTGCCGAAGCCTAAAGAAATATCAAAAATCTTGTCAGAGTATGTAATAGACCAGGATGATGCAAAGAAAACACTGTCTGTAGCAGTCTATAATCATTATAAACGCATAAATGCAGCTTCAAAATTAGATAACGATGATATAGAGATTCAGAAGAGCAATATTGTAATGATAGGGCCGACAGGTTCCGGAAAAACACTTCTGGCGCAGACTTTAGCAAAAATACTTGATGTGCCCTTTGCAATTGCAGATGCTACGGCGTTAACAGAGGCTGGATATGTCGGAGAAGATGTTGAAAATATTTTATTGAAACTGATTCAGGCTGCGGATTACGATGTGGAAAAGGCACAGAAAGGCATAATCTATGTCGATGAAATCGATAAGATTGCCAGAAAGTCTGAAAACCCATCTATTACCAGAGATGTTAGCGGCGAAGGGGTTCAACAGGCTCTACTGAAGATCCTGGAAGGAACTGTCGCAAGTGTACCGCCTCAAGGCGGCAGAAAACATCCGCATCAGGACTTCATTCAATTTGATACGACAAACGTATTGTTTATTTGCGGAGGAGCTTTTGAAGGACTGGATAAAATCATTCAGAGAAGAATAGGAGAAAAAACAATTGGCTTTAATTCAGACATCAAATCAACTAAAATTGAGACATCTGAGGTTTTAAAGAAAGTTCAACCGGAGGATTTGTTAAAATATGGACTAATCCCGGAATTTATCGGGAGGCTTCCGGTGATGGTGACATTGAATGAATTAAGTAAAGAGGCGTTAGTAAGAATTATAAAAGAACCAAAGAACTCCATCTTAAAGCAATATAAGAAACTGTTCATGATGGATGGTGTAGAGCTGGAAATCGAGGACGATGCTATCGATAGAGTTGCAGAAAAGGCAATAGAAAGAAAAACAGGTGCAAGAGGGCTCAGAAGCATACTAGAACATGTTATGACAGATATTATGTATGAACTTCCTTCAAGGGAGGACATAACAAAATGCATCATTACAAGAGGAACGATAGATTATAACACAGGGCCAGCCTTAGTACTTGTTGAGCAGTTGAAACGAAACAAGAAAAACGAGGAATCTGCATCTTAAAAAAGGCGGCATTTGCCGCCTTCTTTATTCTAGACGAACAGATATTCAGTATTATTTTATGAAGAAAAGGAATCAGTTAAATCTGAGTATAATATATTCTTAAGGGATTGGTAGATACAGGAGGGTAACATGACAGAGGATAAAGATAAAAAAATAGAAATAACCCATGACGAAGAGAAAGAAAAAGTTGAAAATGATTTAAAAAACAAAATCGAGTCAAAGGAAGCTGATACCACAGAAGAAAATGAGGATGATTCGACAGATAGTGACAATGCAGACTTAGTTAGAGCAATGCCAATGATTCCTCTGAGGGGACTTTCAATATTTCCGTATATGGTGCTCCATTTTGATATTGGCAGGGAGAAATCGATAAGTGCTTTAGAAAAAGCCATGATGATGAATCAGCTTGTGTTCCTTTCTGCGCAAAAGGATCCAGAGACTGACCTTCCGACTCATGATGATTTTTATAAAATTGGAACAATTGCTAAGATTAAGCAAATGCTTAAGCTGCCTGGAGATGCAATTCGTGTATTGGTGGAAGGAATCAGTAGGGGAGAAATCATGGATGTGATTTTTGAAGTCCCTTACTTTAAATGTAGTGTAAGAAAAATAGAAGAGAAGGAATATGATGAGCTTCCTTCTGTCGTGGTAGCACTAATGCGCTCCACGCTAAGTAATTTTGAAAATTATCTGGATCTTAATCCAAAGGTGTCTCAGGATATTTTCCCGTCAGTTGCATCTGTGGAACAGCCGGGGCGGTTAGCTGATGTGATAACCTCTCATCTGGATATTAAAACAGAAGAAAAACAAAAGATTCTCGAGGCATTTGATCCTAAGGACAGACTGGAAATCCTTAATGAGATCCTGAACAGAGAAAATGAGATCCTGACCATTGAACAGGATATCAACATAAAAGTAAGGAGTCAGATTAATAAGTCTCAGCGTGAATATTACCTGAGAGAGCAAATGCGTGCGATTCAAGAAGAACTGGGGCAGGATGAAGCGATTGAGGATGAAATCGCAACTTGGCTGAGCAAACTGAAAAAGTTGAAACTGGCTCCAAAAATTTCAGAAAAAGTAGAAAAAGAGATAAAAAGACTATCAAAAATTCAACCGACATCTGCAGAAGGCGGAGTAATACGGACATATGTAGAATGGATTCTTGCATTACCGTGGAATAAAGCTTCAAAAGGAACAATAGATATTAAAAAAGCAGAAGCGATTTTGAATGAGGATCATTATGGCCTTGAAAAGGTAAAAGAGAGAATCCTAGAATATTTGGCGGTAATGAAACTATCAAAGGCTATGAGAGGGCCAATTATTTGTTTGGTTGGACCTCCAGGAGTAGGAAAGACCTCTGTAGCTAAATCTATTGCCAGGGCTGTTAACCGCGAATTTGTCAGGATGTCTCTCGGTGGCGTCAGGGATGAAGCTGAGATAAGAGGACATAGAAGAACCTATATCGGGGCCATACCCGGCAGGGTTATCTCAGCTATAAAAGAAGCAGGGACAAATAATCCTGTGTTCCTTTTTGACGAGGTTGATAAGATTGGAAACGACTTTAGGGGAGACCCTGCATCTGCGTTGCTAGAGGTGCTTGATCCAGAACAAAACAAGGACTTTGTCGATCATTACCTGGAAATACCATTTGATCTTTCAAAGGTGATGTTTATTACTACAGCTAATACGACCGATACTATTCCCAGACCCCTGTTGGACAGAATGGAAGTCATAAATGTGCCAGGGTATACAGAGGAAGAAAAGGTTAAGATTGCGGAAAAATATTTGATACCTAAAAAAATTAAAGAACACGGCTTAAAAGAAGATAGCATTACCATATCAGAAAAAACCGTTCGAAGCATTATCAATTACTATACACGAGAGTCGGGCGTAAGAAATCTGGAAAGAGAGATAGCGAACTTATGCAGGAAAGTAGCAAGAAAGATCGTGGAAGGGGATGCGACAAAATTTCGTGTTACAGCGGGAAATATTGAATCATATCTAGGGAAAAAACGCTACAGATATGATATTATAGAAGGAGAAAATGAGGTTGGCATCGCCACAGGACTTGCATGGACAATTGTAGGAGGTGATACCCTCTTTATTGAGACAACATTAATCCCGGGAACGGGAAAATTGGTTCTGACCGGCCAGTTGGGTGAGGTAATGCAGGAATCAGCGAAAGCGGGTGTAAGCTATATACGTTCTATAAGCAAAGAACTAGGCATTAAAGCTGATTTTTATAAAGAAAACGACTTGCACATCCATATTCCAGAGGGAGCGACACCAAAGGATGGCCCGTCAGCGGGTGTTACTATGTGCACAGCTATTATCTCAAGCCTCACCAACAGGCCAGTAAGGAAAGATGTTGCTATGACAGGTGAAATTACCCTGAGAGGCAAAGTTCTTCCTGTTGGCGGTATCAGAGAAAAAGTTCTGGCAGCTCACAGGGCAGGTATAAAAAAAGTGCTTCTTCCTAAAGAAAATGAGGCTGATATTGAGGAAATACCTGCTAATGTTAGAAAGAAACTAGAAT
>DUPP01000238.1 GCA_012838265.1 Clostridiales bacterium | reverse complement strand
TCTACGTCGGAATTTTCTATTGCTTCGACAATCTTTTCCAGATCATCGCTGTATTGTTCACTATTTAAATGAGCGTGAGAATCAAATAGCATTTTTATTATCCTTTCAATTTGCTTTCCATGTAACCATTTATATTGCAAGTGCAATTCTGTGGATATTCTCGTCAAAAGAGTGAGTGATTATGTTTCCGCAGGAACCGTTGGAGCTTCTGGTTATCTGTAAGCGACCGTGTTCCCAAGGGAACACATCTGGCAGGTGCCTAATTATATCAGCTTACTGTGTTTCCATCGTCTGCATCAGTAGTCACAAAAGCTAGCTTCTCCCCATTATCTGCAAAAAGAATCATTCCTTTGGACTCCTCACCACGAAGTTTGATTGGTTTTAGATTAGCAACAACGATTACTGTTTTCCCGACCATTTCTTCGGGAGTGTAGTATTTCGCCACTCCTGAAACGATCTGCCTCGTATCAGTTCCTATTTTAACTTGGGAAACTAACAGCTTGTCAGCTTTTGGGTGCTTTTTGCATTCCAGTATTTTACCTGTCTTCAAATCTATCTTCTCGAAATCTTCCATTGTGATTTCGGGTTTGAATACTGTCGGCGTTATCTCCGGTTCAGAAAGTTCTTCATTAAGTGCTTCCAATTCTTCTAATTCTTTTTCTATATCAAGTCTCGGGAAAATAGGTGCCCCCTTCTTAACCTTTTCACCGCCCAAAACATCAAATACAAAAGCATCTTCCCAGGCTACGTCAGCATCCAAAATGCCAAGTTGTTTTCTGATTTCCTTGGATGTTGTATGCATGAACGGATATATCAATACCGAAACAATGCGAATCGCTTCCGCTAAATTATGAAGCACAGTATCCAGTCTATCCTTTGATGATTCTTCCTTCGCTAGAACCCAAGGCATCGTCTCATCAATATATTTATTAGTCCTTCTAATTACAATCCAGATTTCCTCCAATGCCTGACTGAAGCTGAATTTATTCATATGAGATTCAACTTTATCCGCGGCACTTAAAGCTATACTTTTTAAATCTTCATCGAACTCACCAGTCTTCTTTGCTTGCGGTAATATTCCATCATTATATTTTTCAATCATAGCTACAGTTCGGCTTACCAGATTTCCCAAATCGTTAGCAAGATCGAAATTCATCCGGTTCAGCATGACTTCATTTGTGAACAGACCATCCTGCCCGAAGGTATATTCCCTTAACAGAAAGTATTTTAGTGCATCCACACCATATCGTTCGATCAATTTTACAGGATCCACGATATTTCCTCTTGATTTTGACATCTTGCCTCCTTCAAGCAAAATCCATCCGTGCCCTAGAACCTTCTTTGGAAGAGGAACATCAATGGACATAAGCATAGCTGGCCAGATGATAGAGTGGAATCGAACGATTTCCTTCCCTACAAGGTGCACATCAGCAGGCCAATATTTATCATATTTCTCAGGTTCATCCGGATATCCCAATGCAGTAATATAGTTTGAGAGTGCATCAAGCCAAACATAGATTACATGCTTTTCATCAATTGGAACAGGAATACCCCAATCAAAGGAGGACCTGGAGATACACAAATCTTCCAGCCCTTGCCTTGCAAAGCTCAGCATTTCATTTCTTCTCGCCTCTGGCTGCAGAAATTCGGGATTATTCTCAAATAAATCAATAAGCCTGTCCTGATATTTGGAAAGCCTGAAAAAGTATGCAGCTTCCTTGGTCTTTTCCACGGTTCTTCCGCAATCTGGGCATTTTCCTTCATTTATCTGGGTCTCCGTCCAGAAAGCTTCACATGGGGTGCAGTACCAACCTTCATATTCCCCCTGATAGATATCACCCTTTTCGTACATCTTCATGAATATATTTTGAACCCTCTTCACATGACGAGGTTCTGTTGTTCGAATAAAATCATCATAGGAAATCTCCATGGTTTTCCAAAGTTCTTTAATGCCATCAACTATTTCATCTACATGCTGCTGCGGAGACACACCCTTTTCATTGGCTACTTTTTGAATTTTTTGTCCGTGCTCATCGGTTCCAGTTAAAAACATCACATCATAACCTGTCAACCGCTTAAACCGCGCCATAGCATCAGCCATCACAGTGCAGTAAGTATGTCCAATATGCAAGTTGGAGCTTGGATAATATATAGGTGTTGTAATATAATAGGTTTTCTTCGACATCGTAACTACATCCTTTCGTACCCTAATTCAAGTGGGTTTGACCGCTTGAACTAGTAGCTGATTTATCTTAATTAGTATAACACATTATTATATCGCAACCGTATAAAAATTTCTGTTATTTACGTGTGATATGAGGAAACACTCTCTGATGTTACCTTCTGCCGTTCTTTAAATAGCTTTCCCGTATCAACATCACCGATTCCCTAATAGAAAGACCCTCCGTATCAATAATTATGTCAGCATATTTTTCGTATAACGGTGTCCTTTCGTCGTAAATCTCCTGCAAGGTCTGACCAGCCTTCATGGAAATTCCTCTTTCAGTCAAATCCCCAAGCCTGTTTCGTATCTCTGCAAGGGGCAGTCTGATATATATAATGGTTCCAATTTCAGCCATATACTTCATCGCCCCTTTGCCATAAACTGCACTACCACCTGTGGCAATAACTGTTTTATTGGCTGAAATATTTGAAATTACCTCATTTTCAACGGAATTAAAACCATCCGGACCTCGTTCTTGGATGATTTCACTTAGAAGTTTATTTTCCCTTTCCTGAATGAGCAGGTCAGTGTCAATAAAATGATATCCCAACACTTTAGCGAGCACTATACCTATCGTACTCTTTCCACATCCGGGCATTCCAATCAAAACTATATTATCCATGACTTTTTAAACCCCTCTCACCAAATCAGGAGAAACCCACAAATAATGAAATATAAATGTCTAATATGCTTTTTCTCGGTCATACTTTTCCATCCAAGCCTCTTCCAGCTTTTTTAGCCTGTCCCGAAATCCCATCATACTTTCATTTTCCTTCTTTTCTACTTCTTCCAAAAATTCTAGTACAAAGGCTTCTGCCCCAAATTCATTAAAATCTTTCTGCATCTTAGGATGCAAGCAGGAGTTCATCCTCATAGAGAAATTGAATCGGTTCTGAAAGGATTGCAAATCCACCTCTGCCTTTAATATATACTTCCCATTAACAGTATTGGTAATTTTATATACTCCGCCGGTTGTTTTCCTTTGCTTATATTCATTTATAATTTCTTTTTTTCTTTCTTTATCGATAGTCATCCTTATATTTCTCATATTCCTTTCATTTTAACCAATGAGCAAGTTATTTCATGCTGAATGAGATAATACACAGATCCCAATTAATATCCTAGTTCTTTAAGAAGGCGTGATAGAACGCTGAACCGTTCACCCAGCAATTCGCTGTCATTTGATATTACTTGCTTTACTGTCTTAATATCTTCATTGATCATTTCGTTTTCAATACAGACCTTCACCGTCATAGCATCTCCTTGCAAACCTACGCGGCTAATTATCGGATTTTCCGGATCATAGAGGTTTTCATATCGATAAGCCTCTCTAAAATATTTTTCTGCTTCACATAGAAAAATTGCAAGATCAAGTACTCGATGCAGGGGCATTTCCTCAGACTGCCTTGACCACTTCTCCCCCGTATGCCTCCAAACTTTTGCGGAAATATCCAGCTTACCTCTGTCATTCCACTGAGCAAGGCCAAGAGAGAGACCCTTAACATCTGTATTATAAGCATTTCGCCCATCTATATTTCCATAGTCTTCTCCAACAATTACCGGTTTGTGTTTTAAAGTTGTTGGAATCTTCATATTTTACACCTCCTACGCATAATATTTTATTACTTTTTTATAATTACTATTCAGTTTACTTATTTACTAATTTACTTAGCTATTATATAACTAGTTATTAGAGTAGTCAATCGGTAAAGTTTGAAAAAAATATATGAAATTCGACAAATTTTGATAACAAAAAAACGACTTAAAAGCCGTTATTACTTCTCTATTTATAAGAAAAGCAAGTATCTCTTTCCGGGCACATATTTAAGAAATGAGATACCCCCTTTTAATCATTCATTCTATTTGTAACTTGTTGCCGATGTCCCCCGCCTCTAGAAGCGGGGGACATGCTGTTCATCAATGGGGGTATTAATCCCCACCTATGCCCTTAAAGAGCTTTCAGCTCCTCGTCAACCGTTGCAATCGTTCGCTTCGTCTCTGACAAGCGAGCTTGCCGAGAGCTGCGCTCCGATTTAAAATCGTAATTTTTTCCTAGAATACAGGTACTACTGCGCCTTCATATTTTTCTTCGATAAATGCCCTGGTCTCCTCTGATGTAAGAGCCTGAGTCAACATCTGTATTTCAGGTCTTTCTTGGTCACCATCGTAAACGGCAACGATATTTGCAAATGTTTGTGCTGCTTCAGAATCTGCACTCTCCACTGCCAAAGCATCAGATACATTGAGTCCTGCGTCAAGTGCGTAGTTTCCATTAATGATAGCGAAGTCCACATCCTGGATTGCACGTGCTACTGCCGCTGCTTCTGCCTCAAAGAATTGTATGTTCATTGGATTATCGACGATATCGTTCGGTGTCGCATCTAAACCAATACCTTCCTTGAGCTTTATCAGCCCTTCTTGCTCGAGCAATAATAGTGCTCTCGCTTCATTTGTTGGATCATTAGGAACTGCAAAAGTAGCACCCTCTTTTAATTCTTCAAGGGTTTCTGTCTTTCCGGCAAATACTCCCATTGGCTCATAATGCACAGCAACAGCTGAAATAAGATTAGTGCCATTATTTTCATTAAAGCTTAACAAATACGGCAAATGCTGAAAATAATTCGCATCTAGCTCACGGCTATCCACTGCCATATTGGGAATTACGTAATCCGTATATTCGGTGATCTGAAGATCAATCCCCTCCTCTGCTAGCATCGGTTTAACGAATTCAAGAATCTCCGCATGAGGTACCGTTGATGCACCCACTTTCAATACAACAGTATCAGCGTCCCCTCCCGGTTGATCACCATTGCCGCCACATGCCGCAAACACAAAGACTGCCACAGCAAATACTAGAATAAGTGCCAGTTTCTTTTTCATCAGTATTCTTCCTTCCTCCCGTTTTATTTTTTTAATCGTTTATCTATTTTTCTTGATATTCCGTTGCCAAGGACCTGTATGATCTGCACCAGAATTATCAAAATAATGATCGTTGCTATCATAACATCAGACTGATATTTATAAAAACCGTAACGGACAGCTACATCCCCCAGTCCGCCTGCACCGATAACCCCAGCCATTGCCGCATACCCAAATAAGGTTATAAATGTTATAGATGAGCCGAGTACTATAGAAGGCAAGCCTTCAGGCAGGATGACTTTCCAAACGATCTGCCTTATGGTTGCTCCTGTAGATTGTGCGACCTCTATTACACCTGCATCAACCTCCATTAAAGCACTTTCTACCATTCTTGCAACGAAAGGAGTGGCTGCGATTACCAGGGGAAGTATTACGGCTTTTGGACCAATTGCAATCCCCATTACAGCTCTTGTTAACGGCATCAATGCCACCAGCAATATGATGAAAGGTATGGAACGACCAATATTGACGATCCAACCCAAACCTGAATTCAAATATCTATGAGGCCATATCCCATGAGGTTGGCTTATCACTAGCAAGACTCCTAAAGGAACTCCAAAAACATATGCAAATAATGTTGATAGGGTGGTCTGATAGATTGTAATCCAAGTATTTTCTAATAGTAAACTTCCGTATTGTGAAAAAAAATCACCCAATCAACTCACCTCTTTCCAGTAGTTTCTTTGTCATTTCGTGCTGAGGATTTTTTAGAACGTCTTTTACAAACCCTTTTTCTATTATTCTTGACTCGTCTATGATTGCCACTTTATTACATATTTTTTCTACCACAGAGATTTCATGAGTTATAATAATAATTGTAACGCCAAGCTTTTGATTTATATCCTTCAATAATTTTAATATGGAATTAGTTGTCAAGCTGTCCAACGCAGATGTTGGTTCATCACATAATAGCAATGCCGGGTTATTTGCTAACGCTCTCGCAATCGAAACACGCTGCTGTTGTCCACCGGAAAGCTGAACTGGATAAGCTCCAGCCTTTGAATTCAAACCTACAATATCTAGAAGTTCATCGACTCGCTTCATTCTTTGGTTTTTATCGACCCCTGCAACCTCCAAAGGGAATGCAACGTTGTCACGAATTGTTCGCTGCATCAGTAAATTGAATTTCTGGAATACCATACCGATCTTTCTTCTAAGATCTAATAAGGCTTTTCCTTCCAGGGCTGTTATGTCTACCCCATCTATCAGAATCTTGCCTTCGCTTGGTTTTTCAAGCAAGTTTATACATCTTATCAAGGTACTCTTTCCAGCACCACTCATTCCTATAATTCCAAATATGTCCCCATCTTCAATGGTAAGATTAATATTATTTATTGCTGTAAACTCTCCGTTTTCTGTACTAAAAAACTTCGATAGATTTATTATCTCAATCATAATGCCGCAATTCTGCTCCTCTCTTGCCCGGTTCTAACTATAACTGGCTCTTTCCGGCAAGTATAACTTGTCCTTATCAATTACTCAATCTTATCAATTCAATTACTCAATATTTTAGACTGGAGACACCTAAAAGTCAAGAAAATCACAAAATGTAAGTAACTGCTATCAGCCTGAGCCCAGCGCAGCTAGAAACCAAAAAAGCTATAAATTGGGAGATGAGGTCCTAAGCCAATCATCCGTAGTCTCAAGTCTATCCAATCAAGTTTATATAATATAAATTGGCTCAGCTTTCTCATGGTAACGCGCAACAAGGTCAGCCAATGATATGTTATCAACAACCTCATCTATTGCTCGTTGGATTTTCTCCCAGACCTCCATCGTTACACATCTTGAAATTCTTTCACAATTGTTTTCTTCAAGACAGTTTACAGGCGCAAGGCTCCCCTCAAGCAAGCGCAGTATCATACCAACCGTATATTCAGATGGATCCTTCGAGAGCATGTAACCTCCCTGGGCTCCTCTTACACTCTTAACATATCCCGCTCGATTCAGCTGGGCTATAATTTGTTCCAGATACTTTTCCGATATCCCCTGCCGAGCTGCAATAGTTTTGATTGAAATATATTCGCCTGTATAGTTGACAGCAAGATCAAGCATAAGCCGAAGGGCATAACGTCCTTTTGTAGAAATCTTCATTTTATCACCGCCATATATTATTTTAAATTGAATAGTTATACTCATATAGTAAAGTAGGAAAACTAGGAATACAATAATAAAAGCTCAATAAATGTTGACTTGATTGAAAGCCTCAATCTATAATCGTCATATACAGGAGGAAATGATCTATGTCAACAAAAGCCAAAGTATTAAAAGCTCTGGAAGAAAACAAAGGCAAAACGATTTCAGGAGAAGAGCTTGCTAATAGCTTAAATATATCAAGAGCCGCCGTATGGAAAGCAATACAAGAGCTCCGCAAGGAGGGTTATCGTATCGATGCTGTTACCCGGAAAGGCTATTGCCTGACCCAAAACAGTGACATCCTTTCAGCAGAAGGCATACTTCCCTATGTGAAAAGGAGCAATATGTCTGATCGGATTCATGTATTCAAAACCATCCCATCCACAAACCTAACGGCAAAAAAGATGGCTCTTGATGGTGCTCCATTCGGAACAGTCGTGATTGCCGAGGAGCAAACAAAGGGAAGAGGTCGATTTGGAAGGAGTTTTCATTCTCCTCCTTTGAGTGGTATTTATATTAGCTTTATTCTCGAACCTCGCTTTGACATGACCAAATCCGTGTTGATTACTACAGCTGCATCAGTTGCGGTTTGTAAAGCTATTGAAAAAGTCACAGGAATCTACTGTCAGATAAAGTGGGTTAACGATATTTTCATGGGCGAAAAGAAAATCTGCGGAATCCTGACTGAAGCAGTTTCGAACTTTGAAAACGGGCAGATTGAGCATATCGTTATCGGAATAGGCATCAACTACAGCACTAACACGTCAGACTTCCCAGAAGAACTTCAAAAAACCGCCGGTTCCCTTTTTGGAGACATGCACACACCTTACAATGATAATCAGCTAAAAGACCTTGTTTCTAATCCCTCAATTTCTCGAAATCGTCTAATCGCCGAGGTGATAAATCAAATACTAGATATTAATGAGAATCTTGAATCCAGAGATTTTATACCTGAATATAAAAAACGTTCTTTTGTTTTAGGAAAGGAAATATTGATTATACCGGCAGGTGGAGCACAAGGCGAAAGAAATCTTTCAGAAGGAACAACCGCTTTAGCTTTGGATATAGATCAAGACGGAGGTCTTGTGGTTCAATATAGGGATGGTTCTATTGATACACTGAATTCCGGAGAGATCAGCATCAGGACCACCTCCTATTAAACCCATTTGCTCTCTTAACTGTTATGGTCTGATTGATGGAAAGTTTTCAGATTGCCAATTTTACGGCTGCGCTGTTTTAATATATCATAAATATCTTCAAGACTTATTCCTTCATTCACCATCAGTACAGTTAAATGGTAAAGTAAATCACAGATCTCATTTTTTATTTCAATTTGTGATTCATCTCGTTCAATACCAGTCAAAAAAGAGGTGTTTTTTGCTGCAATAATGACTTCACTGCATTCCTCCCCACACTTTTTGAGTATTTTATCCAGTCCCTTTTCAAAAAGATAGCAAGTATATGAATTTTCACTGAATGTTTTTTTCCTTTCCATTACGACCTTATACAATTCATCGAGCACCTCACTGCTCGAGCTTTCTTTGACCGTGTCGTTCATGCATTCTGGCAGTCCATACCTTTCTTCCATCGAGTCTTCCTTAGGGTCTGACTTAGAATCTTCCTTCGAGCGAAAATCAGCAACACCAGCTTCCCTGTAAAAGCAGGATTTTTCCCCAGTATGACATGCAGAACCGGTCTGGTTTACCTGAATTAATAGTGTGTCATCATCGCAATCACCAGTGATGGTTATTACCCTCTGTACATTGCCAGAGGTTGCTCCTTTATTCCATAACTCGCCTCTGGAACGACTGTAAAACCAGGTATATCCAGTTTCTATAGTTTTCTTTAGACTTTCCTCATTCATATATGCAAGCATCAGTACCCTTTTTGTTTCATGCTCCTGAATAATAGTCGGAATCAAAGGGGCTTTCACAAAATATTTTTTTAAATCCATTTTAACCCTCCATTCACTAGCTTGCCAAACTTATTGATTTTCTTTTTCACTACTACTTTTTCGGATTTAAATGTTCGATATTTATAGAATTTTAACAGGCAGGTTATTTTTCTTTAGCTCGTTCTTTACCTGGCTAATAGTCAGTTCCCTATAATGGAACACAGAGGCTGCAAGAGCTGCATCTACTGATGTTTTTTGGAAAACCTCGACGAAATGGGATAGCTTTCCACATCCTCCAGACGCAACAACGGGAATATCAACTGCATTGCAAACCGCATTCAGCATCTCTATATCAAAACCCCCTTTTGTTCCATCTGCGTCCATTGAAGTCAGCAGAATTTCGCCCGCTCCCAGCCGCTCTGCATCCATTGCCCATTTTACTACGTCCAGCCCAGTATCAAACCTTCCACCGTTAATATAGACATTATAGCTATTGCCATTGTCTACTTTCTTGCCGTCAATTGCAGCTACTATGCATTGGCTTCCGAATCTTGACGCTGCCTCAGAAAGGAGGTCTGGATTTTTTACAGCAGCTGAATTCACTGAAATTTTTGCGGCTCCGGCCCGGAGCAATTCATGAAAATCATCGATATTACGAATGCCACCGCCTACTGTCAAAGGCACTGTTAGATTTTTCGCTGTTTTACTGACCAGCTCCAACATAGTCCCTCTCCCCTCATGAGTAGCATTAATATCCAGAAACACTATCTCGTCAGCACCCTGTTTCTCATATTCCATCGCATACTCCACTGGATCTCCCACTTCTTTGATTCCTACAAAGTTTATTCCCTTTACTACCTTACCGTCACATACGTCAAGACATGGTATTATTCTTTTTGTCTTCATATACTTTTATTCTCCTTTTACATAGGCAACCGCTTCTTTTAATGAAAGCGTTCCCTTATATATAGACTTTCCACAGATTGCGCCGTAAAGGCCCATCTCTTTTAAATCTTGAATATCTTTTAATGTATGAATCCCTCCACTTGCAATAATGTTGCAAATCACCGCCTCATTGATTCTACGAAGCTGCTCAAGATTCGGGCCGGATAATGTCCCGTCCTTGGATATATCAGTAAAAATAATATGTTTTACTCCAATAGCCTCCATATCTTTAGCAAGAGTTAGATATTCCACATTGCTGTCAGTCAGCCATCCATCTCCCATAACCACACCATTTCTGGCATCAATTCCGACCATAATCCGATCTCCATATTTTTCAACGGCGATTTTGACCATTTCCGGTTTCGAAATGGCAGCGGATCCGATAATTACGCGTTCAATTCCATGATTCAAATAGTATTCTATGCTTTCCATGGTTCTTATTCCACCGCCAAGCTGCACCTTTAAACCAGAATTCTTCGCGACGCTAATAAATATTTCACTGTTTTTCAGGCTTCCTTCCTTGGCTCCGTCCAGATCCACCATATGTATCCACTCAGCGCCAGCTTCTTTGAAGCTTAACGCAGTGGCAAGGGGATCTTCCGCAACTTTTTCTGTAGTGCTAAAATCTCCCTTTGTAAGGCGAACACATTCTCCATCTTTTATATCGATTGCAGGTAAAATGATCATTTTATTTCTTGTACGATATATTTAGAAATATTAAAAAGCTGATATCATACTTTTCCTTTCTTTAAATTCTTTTATTTCTATATATTCATGTGATATATTTACTTATTTAGATACTCCCTTAGATGGCAATAGCTTATCACCTTTAGATGCTGCCCTTAGAAGACAATACCTTATCTCCTTCAATTTTTACAGCTGATTTCAATGCATGTGCAAATGCTTTAAAAATTGCTTCCGCTTTATGATGGTCATTTTTTCCGTAAAGCAAATTAATATGAAGCGTAACCCCTGCATTCATGGCGAAGGCTATGAAAAATTCCTCTACCATTGCAGAATCCATAGCTCCAAGTCGATAGTCTCCAAATTCAGCGTTGAAAACAATATATGGACGACCGCTTATATCTACACAGCAGGATGCAAGAGCTTCATCCATTGGGATTACAGCATTTCCATATCTGGCAATTCCAGTCTTATCTTTCATAGCCTCTGCAAAAGCAGTTCCCAAAGCGATACCTACATCCTCAATGGTATGATGACAGTCGATATTCAGATCACCTGTGCATTGAAGCGTCAAGTCGAAGCCACTGTGAACAGTAAAGGCGGCAAGCATGTGATCGAAGAATCCAATCCCGGTATTGATCTGGCTTTTCCCCTGTCCTTCAATATTAAGCATCAATTCAATGTTAGTTTCTCTTGTTTCTCTTTTTACATATCCTTCTCTCATGGTGCTAACCTCCTATACAAGTATTTTAGAAATGGCTTGAATTAAAGCTTCGTTTTCTTCCTTTGTACCTGTAGTAATTCTAAGAAAGTCCCCGAACTGGCGGACTATGATTGAGTATTTTTTTAATTCTTTATAAACATACTCCGCATTGCTTAACTCTATAAAGACGAAGTTTGTATCTGGCTTTATAATCCTTCTAATACTCTTATTTGGTTCGAGCTGCAAAAGTCCAAAATAAAGCTGATCCCTCGCCTCTTTGATTTCTTCAATTGATTTTTTAATATAGTCTGGATGTGAAAAAATCACTCTGCCGATTTCCTGAGTTATTGCATTCACATTATAAGGTGACCTTACAGCGTGCAACGCTCTTGCAATCGGTTTTGAAGCAACAGCAAAGCCGAGCCGTATGGCTGCAAGACCCAATGCCTTAGAACAGGTTTTTAATAAAATAAGGTTGTCGTATTTTTCAGCGACTTTTATTATGGATTGATCCGAGAAATCCATATATGCCTCATCAATAATCACCAAGTTATTTGAGTTCTCTACAATTTTAAGTATATCTTCTCTGCTCATTACTAGTGATGTGGGACTGCAGGGATTTGAAAGAATGACGGCTGCAGGTTTATATTCCATAACAGCATCAAGAACATCGGCTGCTGTCAGAATCATATCCATTTTTTTATCTATCACAAGGTTGGTTTTATCATAAAGATTGCCATAGAACTGATACATGGAAAAATCAGGCGAGTATGACATCACCTTGTCTCCAGGTCTCAGAAATGCACCCATAATAATTGATATAAGTTCATCTGAGCCATTACCTGCTACTACCATTTCAGGATCGATACCATAATATCTGGCAAACCCTTCACAAAGCTCTGTCGCCATTGGATTAGGATATCTGTTGAATTTAATAGATGCAACAGCAGAAAGGAACTCTTCTTGCAAGGTTTCACCCGGATTTATGAAGCTTTCATTAGCGTCCATTCGAATCTTATAATCACCTGTTACTGCATTATAAGGTTTCAAATTTTTTATTTTATCACTTAATTCATAGGTCATATGCTCTTATCCTCTCTCAGACAAATAGTTTCAAGTTGTCGACTCTTTGACTTTGGAACGAAAATACTTGCTCAATCAAATCTTATAGCTATGGAATTAGCGTGTGCATCCAGTCCTTCTTTATCTGTAAGGGTGAGAATATCCTCTCTGGCCTCCCCCAATGCTTCTTTCGTATACAAGGTGTAACTCATTTTTTTGATAAAGCTGTCTACACCAAGGGGTGAAGCAAATCTTGCAGTACCAGATGTAGGAAGTACATGGTTTGTACCCGATAAATAATCCCCAAGGGGTTCAGGTGTATATGAGCCACAGAAAACTGAGCCTGCATTTTTAATTTCCGGCAGATATTTTAATGGGTCCTTTACCATAAGTTCCAAATGTTCCGGAGCAATTGCGTTTGCAAGCATAATCATTTCCTCCATGCTCTTGCATACTATTACAGAGCCATAATCTGCCAGGGATTTTTCAATTATTTCATTCCGGTTTAATTTTGTTTTTTGCAGAGCGATTTCTTGTAAAGTCTCCTTGGCTATTTTTTCACTGGTGGTAAGCAAAATGGCTGATGCCATTATGTCGTGCTCCGCCTGGCTCATAAGGTCAGCTGCTATATACCTCGGATTGGCATCTTCTTCAGCAATAACCAAAATCTCGCTAGGACCTGCTATCATGTCAATATCAACTTGTCCGAACAGAAGTCTCTTAGCTGACGCAACATAGATATTGCCCGGACCGACTATTTTATCTACTTGGGGAATGCTCTCGGTTCCGAAGGTAAGTGCGGCAACTGCCTGTGCACCGCCTATAAGAAAGACTCTGTCTACACCAGCCAAATATGCCGCAGCAAGAATGTCAGGATTCCCCTTACAAATTGGCTCTTGCCCTTCACTCTTTTCGACTATCGGAGGTGTAACCATGATGATTTCTTCTACCCCAGCAATCTTTGCAGGAATTGCGTTCATCAGTACCGTAGAGGGATATGCCGCCGTACCTCCGGGCACATAAATCCCAACGCGGGAAAGTCCACGAACTATCTGTCCAAGAATGACTCCCTTATCCTTTTTTATTTCATATCCTTGCTGCCGCTGTTTAATGTGATAAGCAGTAATATTATCTTTAGCGTGATTTAATGCTTTTTTAAAAGATACTTCAGCCCTTTCATATGCTTGCTTCATTTCGGCTTTGGGGATTTCGAATTTTTCTGGACTTGAGCCGTCAAACTGCTTTCCGAAGCCTCTAACGGCGGCATCACCCTTTTCTCTGACTTCATTAATAATTCTGATGACAGCTTCGTTCGTTGAAAGGCTTGTTTCCATCGTTCTTTTTTTTATTTCGCCAAGAAAATCATATTCATCTTTGTTATTTGTATAAATTAATCTCATTTTTTAACCTTTCATCTTTTCCTGAATATCGTAAATCAATTTATCAATCTCAGTTTTTTTAAGTTTCATGCTGGCTTCATTGACAATCAATCTTGCTGAAATATTCCGTATTTCCTCAATTATCTCCAAGCCATTTGCCCTTAGTGTGTTTCCTGTTTCTACTATATCGACGATTCCGTCAGCTAAGGATAGCAGCGGAGCAAGCTCAACAGAGCCTTCAATTTTAATGACTTGAACGTCCATACCTTTAGATTCAAAGTAAGACCTTGCAACTTTGGGATATTTTGTTGCTATTCTTTTTGTACTATACCCGTTGTAAAAATCTGACCCTTTAGGAACGGCTAACGCAAATTTACATTTTCCGATACCTAGGTCCAATACTTCATAAAAGGTCCCCCCCGCTTCCATGATAGTATCCTTTCCTACAACACCCACATCACAAACTCCATGCTCTACATAGGTAATCACATCTGCAGCTTTAGCCAATACAACATCTATATTCTTGTTAGGAATCGTAAGCAAAAGCTTCCTCCCCTTCATATTGAGATTGCTGCAATCATACCCCATGCTTTCAAACAAATTCACTATGTCGTTTTCAAGCCTGCCCTTTGTTAATGCAATTCTGATATTGCTTTTCGCCTCTGTTCTTTTTTCATCAACTGGATTGTATTCTAAATTTAATATTCTTCCTTTATAATCTTCGTTTTCGTCTATTGCAGCCTCGTTTGCATACCTTTTTGTGATTCCCATTTCGGCTTCGATTCGCTTTAACTGACTGATAGCCAATTGATCTACATTGATACCGAAGCCTGTTGCTGGCAGGTTTTCGCCAAAATCTCTGAAAAGCTCATCATATCTTCCGCCAGATAAGACAGATTCACCCGCGGTAGAAATATAACCCCTGAATATCAGCGAGCTGTAGTATTCCGCCTGATGGACTAACCCAAAATCGATCATGACCTTGTCAAGATCCCTCTCCATGAGGCCCTGGAGGATTCTCTCAAGGTATGACAGCATATCCAACAGTTTTTTATCATAACCGTTAAATAGTTGTCTCGCCTTATCAAGAGCTTCTTTTCCGCCAAACAACCGCGGCAGCTCATTAAGAAGTGCAACCGTATGGTTTTCTGGAAAGGCTTCCAGTACATCCGATAAACCAGCATAATTTTTAGATACAATCAATGAATGTATAGTTTCCTTTTGCTCCTTAGTGGCGTTTAAATTTTCCATCAAAAGCTTGTATATCCCTATATGGCCAAGTTCTATCCTATAATCATCTACACAACATGAAGACAGTGCTTCCATACCGGCAGTCAGTATTTCCATATCAGATTCAAATGAGGACGATCCAACAAGCTCTATTCCCATTTGCATGATCTCGCTGCTTTTTCCCCTAAGAGCAGGTTGCTGCCTGTATACTCGCTGAGCATAATACAGTCTAATCGGGAGCGCATGACCTTTTAACTTTGTAGAAGTAAGTCTGGCGATGGGAATCGTAGAATCAGGTCTCATAACAAGAATACGACCTTTATCATCAATTAGCTTATACATACTCTCCTGAGGAAAGTACATGGAATTAGACGCAAAAACATCATAAAATTCAAAACCAGGTGTGATTACCTCACGATATCCTTTTTCCTCAAATCCTGCCCGGAGTGTTTCTATAACTTTTCTTTGTACTTCACATTCCTTAAACAGTAAATCATTTGTCCCTTCCGGTGTAATGCGGTCATATTTTTTCATTTTCGTCCTCTTTCTATATTAATAGGGCGACAGATGGCTGACTTTAATTACTTTAGATCGATAAATCCGATAATTAGTTTAGTGAATTACTGCCATTACTCTCCTATTATAATTTATTGCGTTATAATGTTATCACTTTAAAGTGATAAAGTCAACAGGTATTTTTATTTTATGCAGCAGGTATGCACCAGGTGAAATGCCTTATTGCAAACATGTGCACAAAATTATTGATTAAGTTTTATCTTTTAAACTAACCTTTTTGAACTAGCTCAAAGTTTTAGATAGTTTTGAAAGGAAGCAGATAAGACAGATACCTATAATTATTATAGAAAAGGCATTTACATCTTCTTTACTTCGTTAATGATAGGTTCAATATGCTTTTTATCAGTAAAATCTACCGGATGAGTATAAGCATTAAGCATACCTCTTTCATCAGCATTAAGTTCTTTTTTGCTTTTTAGATATATTTTCATGCATTGCATCAAGATTTTATCAACAAATGTTAGCTTATTATTATCGTAACCGCCTCTCAACAGAAAGAACGCTACTCTATCTTGCTGTTCCTTTGTCAGATTTCTGTTCTTTACTTCTTCATATATTTCTGGACGCACTGGGGTTGCGCCAACGCCAAAGACTATAAGCTTTTTATCCCTAAGCCTTTCATAATTTCGTTTAATCAGCTTTAAACCGTTGATTCCTCCTGCATACAAGCCGCCACCGTAGATAATTACATCATAACTCAGCAAATCTTCTATATTAGTTTCTTTACCCTTTAAGAGATCGCCTCCTATGGAATCGTTGAGCCATTTCGCATATTTTTCTGTGAAACCTGATTTTGACCTGTAAACTACTGCAATTTTTTTCAAGTTTGTTCACCTCTTTTGCTGAATCCTTATTGATCTATAAACTTCTATATTGACTTCCCCTTGTCCCTCTACGGCAGGCACTATATCATATATCCTCGTAGGATATAACCTCTCCATTTAATAGATTCAGAACATAGCCTCTTCCCGTTTCCGGCTGCCACTTATAAATGTTTGTAACTATATTTGGAAAACAAATACTCATTATCATTGAAATCACACCACCATGGCAAATCACTATACTGTCCTTACCGAGATTTTTTTCCTTATTTTGATTCTCCAATATCTTTGCAAAGCCTGCACTGACTCTTGTACGGAAATCCATCCCGCTTTCCCCATTAGGACATGCAGTCAATCCCTCTTTATCATTGTACCAATCATGATAATCCGGATCTTCTTTCAATTGATCATAAGTCTTCATTTCAAATTCTCCGAAGTGATATTCACGCAGCTCTGGCAAAATAATATGATCTCTGCAACCATAAATCAAAAAAAAGGTCTGCTCGGCCCTCAATAATCCGCTGGTATATAGTATTGCATTATCTGCTTTTGGATATATCCCAGCTTTAGCGAGTTCTATTATATGGTCAACTCCTTTATTGGAAAGGGGCAAATCTGTACTGCCATAGAATTTTCTTGATAAGTTAGCTTCTGTTGTTCCGTGTC
>DUPP01000237.1 GCA_012838265.1 Clostridiales bacterium | reverse complement strand
TTATTTCGTTTTTGAGAATTGGATTATCAGAAAAATAATGAGTAATCTCAATATCGCATTTAAATTCATCCGACTTAGGCAATTCATCTTTCCAATATACATCATCTGCTGAACCATCATTTTCATATGGAGTCGACATCACTTCAGCCAAAGCATAACAACCAGCCTCTTCACCAGTTATCCAAATAATCACTTTATCACCGGGCTCTATTTTATCTCTATGAGCCGTAACAGACCAGTTATCAAGAACTCCTGCCTCAATGGCAGACTTAAAATCATATCTGTCGGGATTTCCCTGAAAAATCCAATAGTTTATTACCCTATCTTTTTCAAGCATTTGATAAAGTATATCCTGTGCTAACAGTTTATTGTTTGTACCATCATAGTATTTAGGAATAGTACTTTTTACCAGTTCAATCAATTTCTTATCCGGTACAATATACTTTTCTACCAACTCGTCAATCAGTTTAAGGTAGTGAGCATATTTCTTATTTTTCTTTTCTTTCTTTATACCTAATAAATTACAGTATTCCGAGTAAAATGAATGTTTGTAAAAGGTGTATTTTTTAGGATTGTGAACAGTTAAATAGGCTGAAACAGCTCGTTCATCTTGGTGGTGTGGGTTTGTTTCTCCCATCCTGTTATATAAAACCTTTGTTTTTTCCGAGAAATCCTTTATACGTTTTGTTAAATCTATCGACTCATCAAATAACTCAACAAACAACTTACGAATCTCTTCAGGTTTTGCTTTCATCATTTGATTTAAAGTAGCTTTACTCAAATGATATATTAAATTGCTGTAGTCTATTGACTTTAACTCTACGTGTAAATCTTCAGCATCAAGATTAGGTCTTCCTTTGTATTCTTCAATAAGTTTCCATTTATATACTTCATCTTTTAGTTGAGTAATAGCGATATGATTTTTATAATTCTCTATCATTTGCTTTATTTGGTCAACACTGTCAGAATGCATATCTAAAGTTTTTAAGTATTAATTAGTAAATCTATGATAAATGTACTGAACCTCATGATCTGTTAGAAAATTAACAAATTGATCAACTGCATCAGCCTTTGAATAATCCGCTTTTATCTTATTGAATAAATCATCATCAGATTCAACATTCATTGCCTTTTTAAGTGAATCAATATCTTCAACAGTAATAATTCTCTCTTCACTAAATCCTTTACAGGAATCATAAGATAAAAGAATCAATTTGTCAGATTCAAGATAAAGATCAATGCTACGACTTATGGGTTTATTGTCTTTGTAAATTTCCATGGTTTTAATTTTCAAATGTTATATCCATTTATTACAACTTCTCAGAAATCTCCCTAATTAACTGCTGCTTACGCAATCTTTCCAACTCAGGATCCACTTGCTGTAAAAACTCTATTCCGGAAAAAAGATTACCCTGTTTCCGATTCTGTCTGGGTTCAATACTTTCAATTAAAATAGACTCAAGCAAATCCCCAAGATTTTGATAAGTTATGATTTCCAGTTCAATGTCAGTAATTAGTTTTCCTTTTCCACTAATAGGATAAAAACCGAACCAAGAGAATCTGTCCCAGCGTCCGCTTAGTCTGTCTACTGTATGTTGTCTTAGTCTTTTACCTAAAGGTTGTTCGATAGCTTGCCCAACATAAATAGTCTCACGACTATCATGGAGCAAATACACACCAATCTGTTCTTTAAAATTTACCGGTGTTGCACCAAATTGTTGAACGCCATACAACTCCGGGAATGATTTCCAATGAACAAGATCTCTATTCCAGTAGATACCAAAAGCATTTATTATTTTATGAATAATCCTATCCTCTTTTTCAGATTTCTCTAAAACTAAAGTTTCTGTTTCAATATCTTCAGTTTCTAATTCTGAACTTTTATCTACATATTTTCTCAGATAATAAATACCAGGATTAACTCTTACAAAGATGGAATTGCCCTCATTGTTTTTAATATCAGTTGTTATATTAGCACTTACAGTGTCTTGCGGCGTAACCCCTAAAGAAGTCCTGTAACCTCTTTCAGCAATTAGTTCAGCAATCTCTGTATAGTGAAGAGCTTTTTTCTCTTCTTCTAATACTCTTACTATTGCGTCTTTCCATTTTAAATTTGCCATATATATTAGTTTTAAAATATTATCACATGTCAATAAATATCACTGGAAGCGGAGTCTCCATGCTCAGGTAATAATTTCTGTTGAGCCTTTCTTTTTGTCTGCATTTGTGGAGTTGAACCTGAAAAAACAATCGCCACAAAAATAATTTGAAACATTATCTATTTATTCTTACGAAGTTTTTACTTTTTCATTCGATTCAACATCCTTTAATGTTTTTCCGCTCTTGGTTTTCCATTCGGTTAGCCCATTTGCATTCCGCCCCATTACCATATTTTATGTGGGCTTTATTCAGGTTTTCATCCTTACTAATGAAAATAATCGCTTCATTCCAAAAGTCTTTTGAAGTCAACTGCTGATTAAGCCTCTTTA
>DUPP01000236.1 GCA_012838265.1 Clostridiales bacterium | reverse complement strand
TATAAATCCTGTTTGAAATGTCAAGTAATCAGTTTTTCTCGTTGTTTCTTTATCAGTCTGAGAAAATCCTTTGGTACCTAGTAATCCAAAAAACACAAATATTATCCATTTAATTCTCATATTCTTTATATCAATATTATAGTGTCAGTGTCGTTTTTTTTATGCCCGCTAACGTTCAGCGGTATGCGCAGTGCGGGATTCAGGGCGCTCACTTATCCAGTTGTTGCAACGGTTAACAAATGAGATGTGACTAAAACAGGCACAACACCCCGCATTGCGTATGACCGCATGTTGGCAACAGTAAATATTAATCAATCATATTATTATCACCTTGAATAAAGGTTTTTCCGTTGAAATAGATTACGTCATCAACAATGTAATCAGTATCCGGCTCGGCAAACTTTACAAGCAATACAGATTCATCTTTATATTTTAAGCATGATGGAAATACGGACCAAATTACCAAAGGACTTATATAAAACTCTTTTTCAAGAACAATTGAATCATTAATTGACTTGTACAAAATCGAAGAGTATTTTGTAAATCCTTCATTAGAAAAACTAATAAAACCATAGAGAACTTTCGAATCATTATCAATCCATTGCTCAGATTTATATAAGTACTTTTTATCTATATTTTTATTTTCAAGTATTTTCATATCTAGCAAAGAGTCTTGCTGTTGATGAAAGAATTGCTTAACCGTTTTAATCAGGTTATTGTCCCATATCTTATACCCATAAAAATCCTGATAATCTTTAGAAGGTTGCTGCAAAAGCTCAAATGAAGTTATATATTGACCCTCTATATTATTCTCGTAATACTCTATATCTGATCTGTGAGCTTTTGAATTGAAAGTTTCATTAAAAGAAACAATGGTAATCGTATCCAAATTATCAAATTCAAAGTAACGATCGACAACAGATTTAGGAAATAGCTTTCTCGAGTATTCATGTGAATCTTGCGTTATAGTTTTATTACTTAATTCAAGTATCTTTTCAAAATCATTTTCAAAACTATAGTTACTTTTTAATATTACATGGGGCATATATCCTAGTTTGCCATTATCAAATTGATAAAACCTATTTAAAAATGCTTTATGCTTAGAAGTCATCATCTGATTCGTTGTGGTAATAGTAGAATCAGCATTAATCAATTGAGTTTTTTGATCAAAAGATTTACATCCTATTAGAAGCAAAAAACTAAGGATGAAGAAATTCTTTTTCATAGTTTGGGTTTTAGTATCGAGTATTTTTTTATTGTTGCCAACGCTACGCATATGCCTATTGGCGGATTGCGGGCGATTCAACTGTCAAACCGTGAAGAAGTTTGAGCGGGCGAAAAGCCTTGCAAAGTGCAGTAAAACCGCCATTAGGTATATGCGATGTTACCGGCTGGCATTCTATTGTCCAATATTGTGTACAGGCCATAGAGTTTCAATTTTTTCATACATTTCCATGAAAAAGAATTTTTCTCGCCCTATCGCATCTTTTATATCTTTATCAAGTTCCGCTAAGTCCTTATAACGATTCAAGATCACAAATTCTATGTCTTCGTAATCAAAACTTAAATCATGTGGTACTCTCCATTCTCTTTCATGAGAATAGTCAATGGTCTTGAATTTAGTTGTCAAATTTTTCTTTTTGGGTCTATATGAAGGCCAGAATGGAGTAGTAAAAGTGTACAGAAGTCCATCCCATTGCTGTCTGTCAAATTGGTCAGCTCTTACATAGAATGCTGGAGCTCCACCTGTACCAAAAATAAAGGCCTTACTAAATCCAATTGCATAAGGAGAATAAACCTTTGAATGAGCAACAAGACTACTCCAAGGACACTCGGTTAAGCAAACCGCATTTTTCTTGTACCAAGGAAGCGTGCCTGCAATTATTTTTTTGTCTGCAAGCATTGACTTTAATTTTTCGAATGCGGATTTTCCTTCAGTCACTTTTAGTGCAGGATTGTCTTTTTGCTCATGTGCATCAGGTTGTTCTTCTTTAGTAAAGTGCCCCAAGTAAAAGGAGAAATCGGGTCTAGATTGCTTTGCCATATCGTTATTGTGTTGGTTTTTATGCTTGCCGGTAACGCCCGGCTGTATGCGGTCGGCCGGGGCATTTCTGCCAGTTACGAAATTTTCAGGCCAAGTGCGGCTTACTGGGGAGAACGAAACCTGCAATATGCTGTGGAGCCCCGGCTGCCGTATCACAGCATGTTACCTGCTGGTGTTTATTCTTTCAAGATTCCGAGAATCATTTCTTCTAATTCTATGCCGCGTAAACCCTTTGCAATTATTAATCCATCTGGGTTCAATAGAAAAGTTGTTGGGTATTCAATTACTCCATAATCTTCTATAATGTTATTGGAGTCTGTTGATAGAATTTGAGGCCATGTAATAGATTCCTGACTAATTATTTCTCTAAGTGCCTCAGAAGTACTTCTCCCTACAATACCCACAATTTCAAATTTCTCTCTTTCTGTAATCTCATATAGCTTCTTTAAATTGGGGATTTCCTGTCGGCAAGGGCCACACCAAACAGCCCAGAAATCAAGCAAAACATATTTCCCTTTTAATTCATCCAAAGCTATTTTAGATTCAGTTAAAAATTCACTGCCCTCAAAAGCAAACGGTTTAAATCCTATTTGAGTAGAAAACAACTCATTCTTTGGCAAACTTATTTTCTCGATAATCAAAGTGCCTCTATTTGTATTAACACCGATATTCCTATAAAGATTGCCCTTAATCTCGAAAAATTCATTTTTGGAAATTAAATCCTCTTGACTAACTTTATCTCCGTCTTTTAAACTATCACTTAACAACGCGATACTTGGATTTTGATAAGATAGGCTTGTAAATCCATCTGAATTAATCGCAATTTTTTTACCATTAAACATTGCTGTTAAATGTTGAGGGAAATTAGCCATTAACATGTCGAATTGATTCATGTAAGCTATAAATAACGGAGCGCTTACCTCTATGATTTTATTATCAACAAATTTCTCATAGGATATGGTTATAGTTTTGCTTAATGCAATCGAATCGGTGGCTATATTTCTATCTGGAATCCATTCAAAAGGAATGAAGCTCTCATCATCACTAAAATCAAGATTGTTATTTGTATCGACTATCATTTTCAATTGCCCACCAGAATCTTTCCCAAAAACGAATGCAATCTTAGTTCTTATTGGCTCTTTTGATAGACTTAGTGTGTCAGGTTTCCAATCCCATACTTTTTGAAGCTCTTCGTATCTGTCTTGAGATATTTTACCAAGGTAGTAGTTTTGGTAAACGGATTGATAATAATCTGTCTCAATATCGCCGATTTTAATATCTGACCAGGTTTCTGGAATCCCCGACACATTCAAATAAGTTTGTTTCCAAGGATTATTTTCATCTTCTGTATAAGAAGAAATTCCACCTAGACTATAATTAAAATACCCATATCCAATTTTTTGAGTGACTGGAATCTCAATAATGTTTGATTTCGAGCAACTTGATGTGCCAGTTAAGCAAATAATTGTTAAAATTAAAGAATTAAGTCTCATATGGTTTTATGATTTTATAGGATTAGTCCACCGCTTTATCTATTCTGAATGTGTGGATATCATTCTCTGCACTTGCAGGTAACGTTTTGCGGTATGAAAAGTTGCCGTTGCGGACAACGTCATTATCCACCGTGACAATAATTAATGCAGGCTATAACACTTGAATAAGTTACTGAACCGGCAATTTTTTATACCGTGTGTTGTACGCAGTTTTTATTTACTTTTCTTAGCTTCATCCTTTACTTCGGCTACTCCAACTATTGCTTTTAATTTTAACTCTCTCTCATATCTATGAATATACCACTCTTCAAATAACATTTCTATTAATTGAACCAATAGTTTAGCTTCTTTGGGTTCTACATCAATGATTAAATTTATGTCTTTCTCCATATGAGCACCTATATTCCCCACTTTTCGAATAGCATCAATTGATTTCCAAGTCAGAGGGTCAACTTTATCTTCGATAGCATTAATTTCATCTACAAGCCGTCCTTTTTTAACTCCCCAAAAATCACGAATTATTCCTTGTAAACACCGCCTTGATAAAGTTGCAGATGCTTTTGGACTTAGTTCTAAAATTGAAAACGCCTCTTCATAATCCTGTCGAATAACCTTTGGAATATAATCAGGAAAGACATTTGCTTTTGTATCAGGTAAAAGAGTCCATTCCCGTATAAAATCTCCTTTCTGCCATATATTTGGAATCCACTTATATTCATGTAGAGAAGTATATAGAGATAGTTTTTTACATTCTGTATTTGGACAAACTATCCAATCAATTACTAAATATTTAGTTCCATCGGCATTGTCAATATGCAACATTGACTCATCTTGTGAATGGTCATCTTTATTTACTGTAGTTTTTGTCTTACAATGAGGACATGTCCAATTAAAAGCCATATTTTTATTTATTAATGATAATATTTCAAATCAAGCAATTCTCATATTTATCTGTAAGTCATTTTCTGATTTTCGAATAAAATCTAAACAAATTGTCTGTCTATGTTTTTGGCAGGCAAAATTGCGTACAACGCCCGGCTGTATGCGGTCGGCCGGGGCATTTCTGCCAGTTGCGAAATTTTCAGGCCAACCGCTGGTGACTGGGGAGAACGAAACCCACAATATGCTGTGGAGCCCGGGCTGCCGTATACAG
>DUPP01000235.1 GCA_012838265.1 Clostridiales bacterium | reverse complement strand
ATGATTCAGCAGCAGATAGCAGAGATGAAGCTTGAAGACGATGCAGCGAAATATCTTGTATACAGAGCTGCATGGTTAAAAGAAAATAAGCTTCCAAGCCAACAGGAAACATCAATGGCTAAGCTTTTTGCCTGCCAGGCTGCAGTACATGCTGCTAATATGGCAATGAAGATCTATGGTTCTTATGGTTATTCAACTGAGTATCCATGCGGCAGATGGCTGCGTGATGCTAAGCAGTTCGAAACACTGGAAGGAACCTCAAATATTCACATGGGTATAATTGCAGGAATTGAACTGGGATATCAGCCAAATAGATAAAAATGATTTGAAGATGGGAATGATTGGACTTCCACTTATATAAAAAAACTATGTGATATAACTGAAAGGAGAATAAGAATGATAAGTAAAAAGTACCCACTTCATCCATATTTTACGAAAATGGATGATATAGGAAGCGAGCTTACTCGTGTACAGAAAAAGAATATTGAGGAACTGAAAGAAATCGAAGCTGGTATTGCAAAGGAAGTAGAACGAGTAAAAAATGCCGGTAAATCAGTAGAAGTTATGAATGCAAAGGGAGAATGGACAGCATGGCAGCGACTTGAATACCTTGTAGATCCTGGAACATGGTGCCCTTTGCATACAATTTACGACCCTGCACAAAATGAAGAAGGTACTACCAATGTTATTGATGGACTTGGTAAAATTGCTGGAAGATGGGCTGTAATTATTGCTTCAAATAATAGAATAATGGCTGGTGCATGGTTAGCTGGTCAATCAGATAACATCTTGAGAGTAACAGATATTGCCAAGAGATTACATCTGCCTTTAGTATGGGTGCTCAATTGCAGTGGAGTTAAGCTGATGGAACAGGAAAAAGTTTTCCCAAATCGTAGAGGAAATGGAACCCCATTCTTCAGACATGCAGAGCTGAATACGCTTGGAATACCTGTTATTGTTGGTATATATGGAACGAACCCTGCTGGTGGCGGATATCATTCTATTAGCCCGACTATACTGGTAGGACATAAGGATTGTAACTTTGCAGTAGGTGGTGCTGGAATCGTAAGTGGTATGGCTCCAAAAGGATATATTGATGATGAAGTTGCAGATGCGCTGATTGCAAACACAAGGAAGTTCAAAGCAACTCCTCCGGGTCGTGTTGAAATCCATCATAATGGAACTGGATTCCTAAGAGAAGCTTGTGACACAGAGGAAGAAGTACTTGACGCAATTAAGGCTTACATGCAGACTTTACCTGTATATGATCCAGTTTTCTTCAGAGTAGCTGATCCTGCTGAGCCAAAGTATTCAGGCGAAGATCTTTATAGCTTGGTACCGATAAATCAAAGACGTACTTATAATATGTCTGAAGTATTGGCACGTCTCTTTGATAATAGTGAGCATATGGAATATAGACCTGATTATGGTCCAGAAATGTACTGCGGACTGGCTAAGATTGATGGATTCCTGGCAGGATTCATAGCAAACAACCAGGGTGGATTGGGATCAGATTATCCTAAATATGCGAAAGGTGAATATGTAGGTATAGGCGGCAAGCTTTATCGTGAAGGACTCATTAAAATGAGTGAGTTTGTAACCTTATGCGCTCGTGACCGTATTCCAATAATCTGGCTGCAAGATACAACAGGTATAGATGTAGGCGATATTGCTGAAATGGCAGAATTGCTAGGACTCGGTCAAGCATTGATTTATTCGATCGAACAATCTGATCTTCCAATGATGACTATCATTCTTAGAAAAGGTACTGCAGCAGCACACTATGTCCTTGGTGGACCGACTGCTAATGAAAACAACGCTTTCACTTTAGGAACCGCTGCTACAGAAATCTATGTAATGCATGGTGAAACAGCTGCTGCTGCATCCTATGCTCGCAGATTGGTAAAAGATAAAGACGCAGGAAAACCTCTGGACGAGACAATAGAAAAAATGAACGTGATGATCAAAGATTATCATGAAAAATCAAGACCAGATTTCTGTGCAAAACAAGGCTTTGTTGATGAGGTTGTTAATATGCCGGATCTGAGAAAATATTGTAAAGCATTTGTAGGGGCTTATTACCAGAATCCAAAGTCAATTTGCCCAATACATCAGATGATAACTCCAAGAACAATAAAAGGTTAAGCGTTATTGATATAAGAATATCAGCTTAAGCGTGCTGGTATAAATATAAAATAATAGCTAAAGGACCAAAAGGAAAATTTTTATATCACATATAGTTATGAAAAAGGCTGAACAAGTCATTTGCTCAGCCTTTTTGTAGTATAAGAAACAGCGATTGAACTTCTTTCTCCTTGACGAAAAATTCCTTTCACTTTATACTAGTTGTATACGGACTATTTTGACGCTAAAAAATTAAAATTTAATATTCATTTTTTAGCACTAAATTGTGTTACATAGTTAAGCAATATGGCTTAACAAGAATTCGCTTCAAAGAAAGGATGCAATAATATGTTCAATGCTGATTCTTTGAATCCGGCTTCATACTTAACTGTCGGTCAGATGATGAATAAGAATTTTGAAGTTCTTCATCCAGAAGACACACTTCGCACGGTAATCGAGTATTATCAAAAGTATAAAATCAACACGTTACCGGTTGTTGACGAAAATGAAGAATTAATCGGAGTATTTCCCAAAAAAAGACTCTTCAAAGCGTTGTTAGAAGATGCAGACCTTGATACACCCTGTGAGCCTTACATGGTTAAAAATCCGATTTCCTTATCAGTAGACCAAACCTACAATGAGTATTCTTTGGTTGGAAGAGTTACAAAAAGCCAGGTAGATAACGTTGTAGTTTTGGATAATTCTGATAAAGTTGTAGGAATGATTGGAACAGCGGAATACCTCCGGGAGAGCCTTAATGTGATAACAGCTTCGTCAGCAATACTAGAGTCTTTGTTCAGGGTTAATAATGAGGGCTTTATCATTATCGATAAAAAAGGCTATATCCTTAGGATGAACCCTGCTGCTGAAAGAATGTTCAAACTAAACTTTTCTGAAGTAAGGGGAAAGCTGATAAAGGAAGTACTTCCCGAGATTACGGTTTCAAATCAGCTTCATATAGGATTAAAAAGAACGGTAAGATCACTACCAGTGATTATCAATCAAGTGCCGATTATTGAAAATGAAGAACAAATTGGGTCAAGTCTTGCTTTCCTTGACATTTCGGACATGGAAAAAATTGCTAAAGAGTTAGAAATAGTAAAAAACTTGCAAACGACTATAGATGGCGTTTTAGGTGCTTCTTCTGACGGAGTGTTTGTTTCTGATATTTCAGGAACAGTAAAATATGTAAACGAAAGGGCATGTTGTTTGGTTGGGATGACAACGGAACAAATAATCGGAAAACCCATACAATCATTGCTTAAGACTGACCGTCCTATTAAGGCATCTAATATTGGGGCAGCTGAGGTTGACTCATGTGATATTTTCGGAAAGAAGTGTATAGTTTCACATGTACCATTTAAGAAAAACAATAGCGATGATACGGAGATTACAGGTATTGTAAGCACCGCATATCTCAATGATAATGT
>DUPP01000019.1 GCA_012838265.1 Clostridiales bacterium | reverse complement strand
TGTACGATCCAGCATGTTCCTGGAAAAGTGGGTTTGACAGCGCTGCCAACTGGCTCCTTGAAAATGTTTTCTAACAGCGTTAACTAGCCCTTTGTGGTCATCAGAGGTAACCAGGTGAACATTCTTGAGCCCTCGGTCTTTAAGGGAAGAGAAGAATTCACCCCAACTGCTTTCTGATTCGCTGTTGGCTAATTGAAACCCGATGATTTCACGATGGCCTTCCTCGTTAACGGCAATGGCAATCAACAAACCTCTTGACTGTATACGTCCATTTTTCCGTACCTTTACATAGATGGTATCCACTATGAGAAAGGGATAATGGTACTTGAGAGGGCGTGTTCTAAAGGCTTCTACCATGGGATTCAAGTTTTTGCAAAGGGCTGAGACGGTTGATTTGGAGAATTTCTTTCCACATAGCTCTTGGGTAATTAATTCTACCTTTCGAGTGGAAACACCATTGATGACCATCTCCATCATTGCCAGCACCAGCGCCTGTTCACTACGCTGATATCTGGCAAATAACTCTGTAGAGAACTGTCCATTGCGATGCCGGGGAACCCGCAGTGTAAGTGTGCCCACTCGAGTAGTCATCTCCCTATCTCGGAATCCATTGCGATATGCAGTTCTTTCTTCAGTGCGCTCATAGGGCTGGGCTCCTATTTGCTCTGTAGATTGGGCTAAAAGAACCTGATTGAAGATTTCTTCCATTAATTTGGAGAATGCTTCATCCCTACCATTTGATAAAAAAAAGTCCGTGCAAAAGTTCTTTGGTTATAGTAATATTAAACTGAGCCATGGTTCATCCTCCTCGGTTTGGTATTTGTTTAGGCAACTATATTTTAACCGAGGTATGAGCTTTGGCTCAACTTCTTTTTACACCATTATATAGACTTAATCTGAAATTTATTTGCTTTTATTCTGTATAAAAATTATATAATTGAACATGCTTACCAGCTTTACATAACGTCTGTATAAAGCTTAGGCAATGCAGATTTTACCTTATTAGTATAACATTCACATGCAATAATGTCACGGATTTTCATAAACTGCCTAATAGTTCAGAAATATATGATTCAATATTTATTTGTTCGCTATCTGCGTCTGTTTGTTCACAATCAATATAGTGCCTTGTAACTTTCAAAACATTTGATTTAATCACTTGACATTTATCAAAATTAAAGACTACAACATTATACCGATCTAAATTAGTCTCATTTATTTCAGGTACTATCGAGCTTTTGAATATAATTCCATCATAACCCAGATTTTTAGCATATTCAGCTATATACTGAGTAGGTATATAATCTATAATATCATCGTCATCCGTAACAGGTTTTGAGTATAAGGCCGATAAATCTGAAAACAAATTGACTTTAGCATCTGTCATTTTGGATGGCTTGTTTGCGTTCGTAAAATCCAAAAATCTTAAGTCTTCATTTACCGATATCATTGCTATACTTACAGAAGCTCCAAATCTTGGCCTAACCTCAACCAAAGCAATATATGGATTATTTGATGCGTAGAGGTATGGTATATATCTGTAATTTGCTCGCATATCTCGTGTTGCATTTACAGGCGGAACAAAACTATCCACCGCATTATATCCATAAAACGGTGCACTGTTACTTATTAAGCTGTTATCTTTTATTATTCTGCAGCGATAAAGCTTAGAGCCTGTATAAATAATTCGTTCCGGATTTGTTGATATATCATCCAGCAATTCCAGAGCTTTTAAGTCACGAGGATTTCTGTTTCTAAACGTTATTTCCTTAATGAAATCTTTAAGATATTTAGATTTAAGTTTATAATCCATTTCCCTATCCTCATTTCAGCCTTTCGCACAGGTATCTATATTATTCTTCAGTTCTCCTGTAATCATCTTATTGTTTTTCACTATTACCAAAATTTCCTTCATATTACAGAGTCATATGAGAATGAAAAGCCTTCGTCCCGGAAGAGTGATATGCATATATCTACAACGCATGCGTCATATTTTTTGCCCCTGCCGTATTCAATTTCCCTGAGTGCTGCATCGATTCCCATCGCAGGGCGATATGGGCGATGCGATGTCATGGCTTCCACCACATCGGCAACAGCCAATATTCGGCTTTCGAGAATAATTTCATCCCCTTTGAGCTTACTAGGGTATCCTGAACCGTCGAGTCGTTCGTGATGCTGCAGTACCATAGTTAAGATTACTTGCGGCAGGTCCATCTCCCGAGCGATGTTATAGCTGTATTCGGCATGCGTCTGTAAAATCTGATATTCCAGATTAGTAATCTTACCCGGTTTATTGAGAATATCGGAGGCGATATAGATCTTGCCAATGTCGTGAAGCAATGCACCGTACGATAGATTGACAATCTCCTCCTGCGTGAAGCCGAGCCGCGCTCCGATCTGACAGGCGAGCTGTTTGACGCGTTTTTGGTGTCCAGCAGTGTAGACATCGCGCAGCTCGACGACCTTAGAGATCGCGTTAATTGACTGCTCTAAACGCTGCTTTTTAAGTACAAGGTTAGAGGCAACCAAGGATTCGTGCTGCTTGAGCACCTCCTGTTCAAGCTTTCTGCGCTCCGTGATGTCGCGTATCAGCCCCTCGGTGCCGATGATATCGCCTTCGTCGTTTCGAAGATACTGCACATTCATCGATACCCAGAATTCTGTTTTATCCTTCCGTCTGGCTTTGCAGTTGTGGCTTGTTACACGTCCTTCCAACCGGAGTTTGTTGAGTAAATCTGTGTAGTCTTCTTGCCGCACATACATGTGCTTTGCATTGGTCGAAAGCATATCTGCAATGTTATCATACCCATACATATGCACAATACGGGGATTAATGATTAGAAAGTTGCCCTCAAGGTCCGCACGGAAAAAACCATCCTGCAAATTATCCAGAATTCGCCGGTTCTCTTCTAAGCTCTCATTAAGTACTTTTTCCGCCTTCGTTTTCTGGGTCAGGTCTGTTCCTATGGTCAGGATTGCTGTCTGATTGTCCCATTCGGTCCTTTTTGCATAGATCAGCATAGGAATAGGTTCTTTTTGCCGTGTACAAGCGGTTTCATTCAGAATAATCTCGCCTTGCTCATAAATTACCCGGAGTGATTCTAGAAAGTCATTATCATCTCGCTCAATCATAAGGTCGTGCACGGACAGCGAGAGCATTTCTTCCTTGGAATATCCGTGCAAACGGGAGGCAAAGTCATTTGAGTAAAGAATTCTTCCTGTCATATCAAATATTAGAATGCTGCTTGGTGCAATATCACAAATATGTGCAAGGCGCTTGATCTGTTCCTGTGCCTGTTCCTTCTCCTTTTGATATTGTATCTGCTGAGTTATATCAGAAACTATGCAAGCAAACTGCATCGGTGCAGGACGATAAGCTGTAACGTTAAAATACTTATCAAGCGCAACGGAATAATCTTGAAATGTGATGGGTACGCCCGTCAAAGCGACCTGACCATAACTATTAATCCAATATTGTTCGGTTTCGGGAAGAACTTCCTTCACCGTTCTTCCGATCAGATCACACGCTTTGAGGCCCGTCATCTGTTCAAATGCAGGGTTGACAGCAATATAACGGTAGTCGATAGGATTGCCGTTTTGATCGCAAATAATCTCGTGCAGAGCAAAGCCATCCATCATTTCACGAAAGAGCAGATGATAGTCCCGCCGGGCTTTTAGTTCCTTTGTTACATCAGTTAGTATCACATAGACCTGATAGGGCTTGTCCTCTCCCTCACGAAACAGCGGTGTAGCATGAACAGATAGCCAAATATGATCCGAAATTGCTTCGTTGTAAACACCAAGTGTGTATGGACCGAAAGGCTTGCCTGTACGCAGTGCAATCATTGAGGGGTGTTCGCTCGCTGGCAGGCGAGAGCCGTCCTCGCGGATGGTCTTCCATTCCGGTGACTGGGATGAGCGCTGTTCCATCTGTTTTGAACTCAATCCAAGCATGCGTTCTGCAGCCGGATTAGCAGATACGATCCTTCCATTTACGTCCTGATATATAATTCCCTGCGCCATGGTATTAAACAAGCGCTGGAGTTTCTCATCCCGCTCAGATTGCTCGTGATTCTGCCGGATCTGCTCAGACATATCCCGGATACTGCAGCACACATACTCATAATTTTCAGACCAAAATGAATGAGCGGACACTATCGCCTTGTATATGCTCCCATCACGCCTGCGAAGTTCTGCATACTGTGGTTTTAATATTCCATCTTTTAACATTTTGCTGAGAAAATGGGCACGATCACTTGGATTTAAATACAATTCCAACTCCAGTGTAGTTTTGCCAATGACTTCCTCACGCAAATAACCGGTGATACTGCAGAACACATCATTGACATACATTATCGTCCCATCACATACTCTCGTGACCACTGCAGCATTCGGGCTGGATTGAAACAACGTTTGAAAAAGGGTATCCGCTGAGAAACCTTCTTTTCTACTTCCTTTATTCATCTGCTAAATCCTCTCATATATCAGATGTAATACCGTTCTCTGTCATTATCTGTGAGTAGTCCTATTCAGGCTGGTCCATGGCAGATGCCTTTACAAATTTACATTACGTCGTTATCTGAGCTAACTCCTCAAGAATTGAAAAATAAACTCAACACTTTATTGTTCTATTCAGGGATAGGAATTTGCTTTTCTCATATTTAGTGTAACAGCTATAAAAAAGCCTGTCAATCCATCCAAGAAAACCCAAGAAGGGCAAAAAAGTTATATGAAAGTG
>DUPP01000234.1 GCA_012838265.1 Clostridiales bacterium | reverse complement strand
TTAACATGGTAACAATAATTTGCATTATAAACTATTATTTTGTCAAAAATACGCAATAATTCTTGATAGTTCTTATACTTTTCAACTATCCAAATAGGAATTAAAACCACAGCATTGTCTGATTGGTGATTTACCATTCGTTCTACCATAGCATTGAGTAAATGATAAGTTGAAATTACGTGGTATAAAATCATTACTTAATCTCCTTTTATATCCCAATATCTTCCATTATTTCACCTAACGATTCCATTCTCTGATTTTCTATATCTCCGTTAATATTTCGCGAAAAGTAAAAATCATAAAAGTACTTTTTAATAAATCGCAAATCCCTAATTATAAAACGAAAGGGAAGATATGCATCATAACCAGATATGTTTAACAAACTTGGTTCAGTAGATGACAATTCTTTATATCGATTGTAGAAATCAATAATTCCTTTATGGACTTCTTCAATGAAGGCATAGTTTTCGACCTCAGGAATACCAAATTTGTAGTCCCCATTTGTGAAAAATCCGAAAAAAGTTGGATGGCAAGCCTGAGTAAAAATCTCAAAGGGTATATTGTTAATATTTTTATTTGTTTTTGAATGTACATCATAATTATTTCTATTATAGTTGCGTGAAAAAATATATGTTTCCAAGGTATTGTTTGTTAACATATATATATTTTCTTCCCCGGGAATAGATCTAGACGCTGCTAACCAGCAGTAAACAATGCAATCCATATTCATTTCAGTTTCGATAAGATATTTTAATCCTAAAGGTCCACTTCCTACCCAGCCAACATCTATTACAGCTATTTTTTTAGCATTACCTATAGTCTTATTAATTTTTTCTATTAATTGTATCTTTTCTTCATCATATATATTTTGAATTTTATCTATATGATCAATAAGGAAATTTTCGAAATTTTCTTTATTCTCCTCATTAAGTTCCATATCGGAGTCTAAATCATATTGATTTAGTTGATCTATTAAAGATTCAAGTGAAATAGATTTTAATACTGATCCAATACTAAGTTTTAATGTACCCATAGCTCTATGAGTAACAATTCTTTTAAGAAAATCTGCCCTACTGTTTTTTATTGTGTATTTTAAATTAGCAATTCGAGACCAATAAAAGTACTCACAAGGAATATCATTAAAAAGATTATTATACACTTTCATGTATATATCCCCATCCCGGGATAAAAAAAATATCTTCTCTACACCTTCCGCTAGTGCTCGTTGGTGAATCCAGTTAACATATCCAAGAACATATAACCCTCCATATATGAAACCATATTCATAGTAGGGTGAATATTTATATAATCCATTATGTAAATGTGTGTTTACAATCCCCGCATAAAAGGAGCCAATCAGTTCAGACATTCCATCGGCTCTGTACTGGTTTCCAATATCGTGTACGTTACGATAAAATTCTGTAGTTATTTCTTTTTCTTCAGCTGATTTAATATCGCTAACGCTGTTATCGCCAATATGTACAAAAGAATAATTATCAGGAAAATCATTTTTTACAACATCATATAAACCACCATCTCGTTTATTTGTCCCATAATCACAGGAAACGTAAACCTTTTCGAAGCCACTGTATCCACAATGCTCTAGAAGTTTAACCATACGATCATGCGATAAGTACATGTCGGATACTGCTATGATTCTTTTTCTTTGCTCTTTAAGTAGCTTAAATACTCGTTTCATGTATGGATTAGCAAAACAAAAATCCAACTCCGTTTGAAATTCCGTTTTCACACCAATATCTGCCGGTATTCCTGTCATCCTCTCAACCTTAGCATAAATATCCTCCAACGTTATCTCATACGAACCAGTTTTGTTGAATTTCTCAATTCGTGCAGCTTTCTCTGCATTCTGCCGTATTTTATGAAAGTCTAGACAGTTAAGCCTTCCTCCTACAATCATAAAAATATCTGAAGGCTTTTTAAACGGGCGGAAAACCAATGTATCAAATATATCAAAGGATATTACATCAAACTGAAGTAAATCTTTCGCAAAATGTAAAGCATCTCTGCGTATTGATAATTCTGATTCAGCACCTTCTAAATATGGCAGCCTCTGTGATGTATCATTATTTGCTGCATTATAAATTAAAAAGGTCTCTTTTCTTCGTATACGGTAATGCCAGTTCAATCTGATTAACAGCCACCAGTGCTTCCATGGAGTCTTTGCATGTTCTTCTTGGTGCTGATCAACGTAAGGACCGTATTCCCGCCGTACTCCCCAGTTTTTTTCCGCAAAATAATAATATAATTTATCTTTTATACGTTTCAAATACAATTGCTTCCTCCATATTCTATTTATTATGTACTTAATATCTATTTCAAAGTATATCGGAGCCATTCCCAAATATATACATTCAATCTATACCACCAACGCTTATAAGCAGGTAGAAATGAAATTGTTCCGTAAACCCAAAACAATTCATTTATCTCATATTTCTTTTTTTTCCGTAATAACTTCCTTATTATCCTTGGTAAAATCATATAGTTTTTTAACGCTGTTATCTGGCTCTCATCTGCAAGTGGTCTTTGATAAAATTCCGTGATATCATCACAAAAAGCGAATGTACCTATAGCTTCTGCTTCAGAACGAGTAGGATGAACCATTACCCTCTGCAAAAGTTTCCTTGCTTTAGAGCTCGTGTTTGCAGCGTTGAACCTTATAGAATTTGCCTTAGATAAACTATCATTAACATATTCCAGTATTGCATTAATCTGAGTTTCAATTAGCCTAAGCATATTTGTATGATGGTTATCATTTAACACCGGTTCCCAGCCCCTAGCTCCGTCAGCTTTATAATTCAAAGTCATACCATGAGGGGCAGATAACATACATTCAAGAACATTGTTATTAAATAGTATCTTATATCTTTTCGGTGATTTATGATCAAAATACCAGCAAAGGTATTCACCGTCAGCTTTCTCTTTCGGGGGCACATACATCCCAAAGTAAAAACCAATTAAGTTTACGTGTTTACCAGATGATTCCAAAAGTTGGCGCAATGACCGTTGAATAGATCCTGTCCATCCACTGTCAACAATAGCAATAATATTTCCATCAAGTAAACCTTCCTGAATAAAATAACCCATCGCTGGTTCATAAGCTTGTCTTGATTTCTGATCTATAAACCCCCTATAGGTTATAGATTCTCGTATTTTTTTTGATATTGTATAAAGTTGCAATTTTGACAGTTCTTCTTTTTCTTTGTCAAAATAGAAATCTAATTCAGCATATACTTTTCGTCGCTCATTCTCATTCAATTCTGCCCGTTCCATTAAACTTCTAAGTGTAACACTAGTACCACTCATTAATAATAGATCATACGCTTCATCACCAATCAGATGATAAGTCGGCATCCTTAGAGCTTTTCTCGAACAATAAAGGTATCGGCATTCAATGTCAAGTCCATATTTCTCACAAATCTGTTTAGCAATCTTTTGAAGCACATATCCATCCCTAGCAGCAAAATATAATTTCTTGATCCCTCGTGCGTATGATTCATTCAAAACCCAACAAACATAATCAAATAAAACTGGACCTGTTATCGTCTTACTTATTGTATATAACTCATCATTCAATTGTTTTATGGTTACATCGTTCATAGTTAGCTCACACCCTTTTATTCTGTCGCATTTCACGATGTTCCTTCAGTTTTTCAAGCTGACTTGCAGGTATTAAGCCAACTATCAATGGTTTAACTACATATGGCAACGCTTTAGGTAGCATGTTTAACGCTTTAAATCGTTCCCAACGGGTAATAGCCTCATTTACCCTATGTCGAAACTTTCTACTGCTCTTCCCTTTGGATGGAAGAGTATATTCAAACAAGTATTCCTGTAAATTACTACCCCTGAAACCTTTCTCATATAATCTAAGTAGCAGGTCATAATCTTCGCACAAAACTTGCCTTTTGTCCTCACTATATCCACCTATGGTATCTATTGCAGTTTTTTTAAATATTATGGTTGGGTGAATATAGGGCTGAACAAATTGGAAATCTTCCTTAGTCGGATATCCCGGCAGATTACGATGACCAGTATTTACTCCATCCCTCACAAGAATAACATTACATCCCACAAAATCAACATCTGAATGAATATGTAAAAAATTAAGCTGCTTTTCAAATCGATTAGGAAGGGAATAGTCATCGTCATCCATTCGCGCAATATATCGACCCTGCGCAAATTTTAAACAATGATTTAATTTTTGTGGCAAAGTAAATTTTGTCCCTTCCCGTAATAATTTTATTCTTGAATCACTAAATGCAAGGTCATTTAATAATGAGATGGCTTCTTGCGATGACCCATCATCGCATATTAAAAATTCAAAGTCATCAAAAGTTTGCATAAGTATTGACTGTACTGAGCGCTTGAGCATTGAAGTATTTTCCCGTCTAAAATATACACCCATTATTACACTGAGTTCAGGTATATTGTCTTCATGCAATCTATAATCTTCTATTGTTTTCATAGTTGGATACCATAATTTTCATTAATGAAATTTTGATATATGTAAATTAATTATTCCATAAAATGAATCATTAATAGAATCCATTATTATGTTTTTGCAGAATATCGTTCACACACGTACTTTGCATCACCAATACACATCATGTCCCCTTTATTTATCCACATAGCTTTATTGCATGTTTTTAGAACTTGATCCATCGAATGAGAAACCAAGATCATCGTAGTTCCTTTTGCTTTCATTTCTGCCATTCTCTGCTCACACTTTTTCCGAAAACTTGCATCTCCCACGGAAAGGATTTCATCTACTATGAGTATATCCGGTTCCACTGCAGTAGCAATTGAGAACCCCAGTCTGGCTTTCATCCCAGATGAAAAGTTTTTAACCGGAACATCAATAAACTCCCACAACTCTGCAAAATCAATAATGCTATCGAAATATTTTTGCATAAAGGCTCTGGAATAACCTAAAACAGCACCATTTAAAAAGACATTCTCTGCTGCGGTCAGGTCGCTGTCAAAGCCTGCGCCAAGCTCAATCATTGGGGCAATGCTCCCCCTTACAATGATATTTCCTTTTGTCGGTTTGTAAATCCCTGCAATCATTTTAAGCAATGTACTTTTACCTGAGCCATTTGCCCCGATAATCGCAAATGATTCCCCTTTTTCAATTCGAAACGTAATATCTTTCACAGCATAATATTCGTCTCGTATATGATTTTTTTTAATGTTTTTAACGAAATACTCCTTTAAACTGTCCACTTTCTCTCTGGCCAGGTTAAATTTCATCGTCACATTATTAACTTCTACAGCATATACAGCCATAATTTTCTCCTATATATTCAACACCAGATTGTCTTGATATTTTTTAAAAATTATCAATCCTAATCCAATGGATAATATGGCAAAGGCCATACAGACAATATTATCCCTTAATGAGGGTATATTTCCATAGTACATGACATCACGGAACATGATCATTATATGATAAAGCGGATTAAATTTAATGATTATCATCGCAAATGGAGGCAGTATCGATATAGGATAAAATATTGGTGAGGCATACATTAAAGCGAGAAGAAAAACCCCATATAAATGTTCAATATCACGGAAGTACACAACCAAAACTGACAGGATCATCCCAATTCCCATTGAGATAAAAAATAGGTAAATCAAGGGTAGAGGAAACAATAAAATCGTCAGCGACAATGGAGCTTTTGTTATAATCATTACCAGTACTACTGCCACCAGAGAAAACAACATGTTAATGAATGATGATGCTGTTCTGGCAATCGGGAAAATATATTTTGGTAATTTAACTTTTTTAATTAATGCACCGCCATGCAAAATGGAATTCATCGACTGCCTTGTGGCATCCGAGTAAAAATTATAGACCACTTGCCCGCAAATAAGATAAACCGGATAATTATCAATTTGAAAACGGAACATAAAAGAGAAAAAAATAGAAATCACGATCATCATCAGCAAGGGGTTAAGGATACTCCAAATATAGCCTAAAACAGAACGTCTATATTTTACCTTTAAATCCCTCAGAACTAATTCTTTTAATAGCTCTTTATATTTCCAAAAAGTCATCCAATACTCTTTAAGTGAAGTAATGCTCAATTTGTATTGCTCCTTTTTTACAATCTATTGTTGATGAATTACGCAGTTTACTAATTTACTTCTGTATTAACAAATAATATTAATATTTCACTACATTCTACACTATACCCCGGTTTTTTACAACGCTTAATCATATGCAGCTAAATCAAGCTTGAATGATTATTATGTATATAATATAATAAAATAGTTGCAAAACAGTCAAGATTTCAACATATTTACATATACCAACTCGCGAGCTTGAATAATTTATTATAACAAACTGCTGGCGAGCAATGGAGTGAAGTCACAAACTTCGATTTATAAATTCCACTGCTTCTATAATATAATCTGGAGGAAATTCAATGTCTAAGAGTTCTAAGAATATAAAGTCGACAAAGACAGTCAAAAAAGCGGTTAAGGATAAGTCTTCTGAAAAAAATCAAACATCAAATAGGTTGCAGGAAAACAATGAATATTTATTCAGTATGAGCTATGCGCCGTCATTGGAAACCTCCCTCCACTGGTTCCAGATGCTGCCTGTATTGTTCTTTACGTCAGTTATCGTAATAATAACCAGAATGGCCGCCTATGACAGACCTATGTCACAATTTTTCTGGAGTAGTGGGAATAGTAATTTGACCGACTTTTTCAGCTATTATAAAATGCATGCCATTCTTGCTTCTGCGGTCATAGCCTTAATTATTTTGCTTTACAGGGTTTTTACCCAGTCCTTCTATATAAAACGAAGCTATGCATATATTCCTATGATCATTTATATGGCATTCGTGGCACTTTCATATTTTTTATCAGATTACAAGCTGTTTGCACTTTGGGGCTGGAACGAACGCTTTGAAGGTACAATAACTCTACTTTGTTACATGGTAATGCTTTTCTATATCATCAATACAGTTAATACGGAAAAAAATGTAAAATGGGTTGTTTATTCCCTTGCTGTCGTAAGTTCCCTGCTCGGTTTGCTTGGCTTAAGTCAGGCACTTAACCATGACTTCTTCAGAACTACGATAGGGAAAAAACTTATAACACCTAGTTGGTTCTGGGATCAACTGGATAGTTTGAATTTTACTTTTACTGATGAAATCTACCAGACGGTATACAATATTAACTATGTCTCATTCTACCTTACTCTTTTGATTCCATTATTCGGACTTTTGTTTATACGGTCAGTGATGCTTGGAAAAGATGAGCCCATATACAAAAAGTTAATTTGGGGAGTACTTTTTGCATTGCTGCTCTTTAACCTGATCGGGTCTGCCTCTTCAGGTGGACTTATGGGAATGGCTGTTGTTGTAGTAATTGCTATTATCGTTTTAAACAGAAGAATTATAAGTTGGTGGAAGCCGATAGTGATTCTTCTTGCAATTACTATTATTGTCGGGGGTTTGAGTTATGACAGATGGAGTCCGGAACTTGGCGGAGCTATTAATAGTGTCATGGGGTCAAAAGAGACAACTAATAACAACGAAAAAGGAAATAATGAAAATATTAATTCTGATTTCGATGCTGCCAGCATTACAAAACATAGAATTGATTACATGATAACAGAGGGGCAAAATATCAAAATAGGATATAACGGTGAAGAAGTAATATTTAAAACCTTTGCCGACGATCCCTCTGTGGTAGAAATAACAAATTCTGAAGGAGCGCCGTTATCAGCAATCCCTACAGAGGAAGCAAGTACCTATAAAATTGAAGACAGCCGCTTTGATTGGATTTCTTTAAAACCAGGCAAGGATGACAAAGGAAATAACTATCTGATATTATTAACGGATGAGCAGGAATGGCCATTTTTAATTGATAAAAACGGTGTAATGTATCGTACAGGTGCAGGAAATTTTATTCAGTTAGAGAAGGTTCCAGCTATAGGTTGGGAAGATAATCAGGGATTTGGAAGCGGAAGAGGTTACATCTGGTCAAGAACTATTCCGATGATGAAGGATACCATTCTTCTGGGGCACGGTGCAGATACTTATTGTATATATTTCCCTCATAATGATTACGTTGGGAAGTATAATGCCGAATGGAATATAAATCTTATTGTTGATAAGCCTCATAATATGTATATGGGAATCATTATAGGTACTGGGGGAATCTCTATGCTGGCGTTACTGGTCATTTGGGGGATATATATTGTGCAAAGCTTATTAATTTATAGACGAGAAAGCTATGAGAGTTTCTCTGTTTATACCGGAGCAGGAATTTTCCTTGGCATTTGCGGATTTCTAGCTGCAGGCTTGGTAAATGATAGTTCCGTTTCAGTCATGCCGATGTTTTACGGTCTGCTTGGAACCGGAATATGCATAAACATGATTCTGAGCAAAACGAAACTCCTCGGCTAATTAAGCCTTTACAATATCTTTAATTTTCTCACATACAAAATCTAAATCTTCAATCTTCAGGTTTGTAGAACAGGGGATATTCAGCACGTTTGATTCGTAGAATGGTGCCTGTTCTATCCTGTAAGCATTATATCCTTTATATGGTTTCAACGTATGGATCAGCTTCCAAACAGGTCTGCATTGTATGCCCTCTTCAATCAACTGTTTCATCAGTTCATCTCTGGTAATGCCCAAAACTTGATCATTTATAAGCAATGAATAAAACCAATGATTTGCCCTTATGCCATTCTTGAATGGAAGAATCGTTATTCCATTGATTTCTGACAATCTCTGACGATACATCTCATAATTCTTAATTTTCGTATTAACAAAGTTTTCAAGTTCATCTAACTGGGATACACCTAATGCAGCTTGAATATTGAGCATTCTATAATTATATCCCACATCATCGTGAACAAAATATAATGAATCAGCCTTAGCGGTAATACTTAGATAACGCATATATTCCAACTTTCCTTGGTCCTTGGACACGACCATACCGCCTCCGCCAGTCGTAATAATTTTATTCGCATTAAAGGAATATACCCCTATATCTCCGATAGTTCCTGCATGGGATCCTTTGTAACAGCCTTCAGTAACATACGTTCCTAATGATTCTGTGGCATCTTCGATTACTTTTATATCGTACTTAAGCGCAAGCTCCATTATCTTTTCCATATTTGCCATGTTACCAAATATATGCACAACGATTATTGCCTTTACTTTTCCGGGGTTATACTTTAAATACTCTTCAAGCTTGGACGCATCCATGCAGAGGGTATCGTCACAATCCATGAACACAGGAATTGCACCCTGATAAAGAACTGGTGCAACTGCGGCAACAAAGGTGAGCGTCGGTACTATAACATAATCCCCCGGACCTATACCCAGGGCACGTAAAGCTAAGTGTAGTCCGGCTGTTCCGCTTTGGGTGGAAACAGCACTCTCAACTCCCACATATCGTGCAAATTTTCGTTCAAATTCCGTTATAAACCTGCCGCCTGTGGAAACCCAACCGGTTTCAATGCATTCTCTCAAATTGTCCACAATATCAATACTTAAATTTGGCACACTGAGCGGTATCTCTTTTTTCATTTGTTCTAAACCCTCTCGCCATTCCGTTTTATTACTATCGCCGGAATCCCTACAGCAGTACAGGCATCCGGGATATCAGCTATTACTACAGAGCCTGCTCCAATCATTACATTATCGCCAATTTTAATTCCTTGAATAACTTTTGCCCCGATACCAAGCATACTTGTCTCACCAATTTGTACATTCCCTGCCGTTGCAGAACCAGGCGCTACATGAGCGAAATCTTTTATAATATTATCATGCTCAATGATTGCTCCAGTGTTAATCAATACATGTTTACCTATAATAGAATCTGCATTGATTATAGCACCAGGCATAATAACTGAACCCAAACCGATTTTAACCCCGCTCCCAATCAAAGCACTGGGGTGTATCGCTGTATAGTACTGTAAGTTACTGTATTTTTTAAACAGACTTTTTCTAACAGCATTTTGACCTATTCCATTAATAAAGTAAACTTCTTTATCGATACTATAATTTACTGCACTTTGTACGGTTCCAAGCACAGGATAATCCTTAACCGATACTTTATTAATGTCATCATCAAGAATTCCTATTATCTCAAGCTCTTCTCCAAGCTTGATTCTGCTCAACAGAATATCAATAATAACCTTTGTATTGCCACCTGCGCCTATGATAATAATTTTCTTCATTTATCATCACCTGTGCTTCCCGTAAATTCACACAT
>DUPP01000233.1 GCA_012838265.1 Clostridiales bacterium | reverse complement strand
GTGAATAGATATATACTTTACAAAGGGTACACCAATGTCCCCATATTATTCAAGCATTATACTATGTGACCAATAAGTTCTTGTTGAACAAAGCGTAATCTTAAGAATAAGTGGGACATTTTTAAGATAATTAAAGACTACAGGGGAAGGAGGGGGAGTATGAGAAAACGTAGTGATGAACTAACAGTAGGAATAGAAAGGTCTGCACACAGGGCTCTCTTATACAGTATCGGTATGACAAAAGATGACTTCAAGAAGCCTATGGTAGCGATAGTGAATTCATGGAATGAAATAGTACCGGGGCATGTTCATCTAAGAGAATTGTCGAAGTTTGTCAAACAAGGCGTGCTTGAAACTGGTGGTATACCAATGGAGTTCAATACAATAGCTGTGTGTGACGGCATGTGCCAAGGACACGTAGGTATGAGTTATCCGCTTCCAAGCAGAGAAATTATAGCGGATTCGATAGAAATAATGGTTCAAGCGCATAGGTTTGATGCAATGGTGATGATTCCGGGATGCGATAAAACAGTACCCGGAATGATAATGGCTGCACTAAGAATAGACATACCTACCATAATAGTGACTGCCGGACCCATGATGACTGGGAGATATAAAAATATTGAAGTGATAACAACTGCTGATATTAGAGAATGTGCAGGCAAAACACAAAAAGGTCAATACACATTGGAAGAACTGGAGTGTCTTGAAAGAGCGGCAATGCCCAGCATTGGTACATGTTCAATGATGGGAACTGCCAATACCATGTGTTGTTTAACAGAAGTATTAGGTTTGTCGCTCCCGGGGTGTGCTACTTCTTTAGCTGTGAGTGCAGAAAAAAAGAGATTGGCTAAAATATCAGGCAAACACATTATGAAGCTAATAGAAGATAATATAACACCTAGAAAGATTGTTACAAAAGAAGCGTTGAATGATGCAATTGTAGCAAGCATGGCAATGGGGGCTTCCACTAACAGCGTGCTGCATTTGATGGCAATTGCATATGAAGCCAATATAGACCTTACACTGGATGACTTCGATAAAATAAGCAGGAATGTGCCATATATCTGTAACATAAAACCATCGGGTGATTATGCATTAGCTGATTTGGATTCTGTTGGGGGCATACCTGCTGTATTGAAATCAGTTGAGGATTACTTATCGAATGACCATTTGACAGTTACGGGCAAGACTTTACTGGAGAACATAAAAGAGGTAGAAGTGGTCGAAAATGATGTGATATATCCTTTGAGAGCTCCTAAGAGAAAAGACGGCGGAATAGCTATACTAAGGGGTAGCCTTGCTCCCGATGGGGCTGTTGTTAAACAATCCGGGGTAAAAGAAAGCATGCACTATTTCAAAGGAAAAGCAAGAGTATTTAACTCCATGGAAGAAGCCAATTTCGCAGTGTCGAACGATATGATCAAAGATGGTGAAGTAATAGTGATCAGGTATGAGGGGCCCAAAGGCGGACCAGGCATGAGGGAAATGCATATGATCACATCGCTACTCGTCGGGAGAGGAATGGATGAAAAATGTGCACTAGTAACAGATGGGCGTTTTTCCGGTTCTACCAGGGGGCCATGTATAGGACACATATCCCCGGAGGCGGCAGCAGGCGGGCCCATCGCCATAGTTGAGGATGGCGATATCATAGAGATAGATATTTCTAATAGAAAACTCGAACTAATAGTGCCGAAGGACGTAATAGAAGAAAGGATGAAAAGGGTAGAACTAATAGCAAAACCCAGTCGGGGAGTATTAAGTAAATATGCAGACCAGGTTACTTCTGCCGATAAGGGTGCAGTATTGATACCCAATAATATTAAATAGATTAGAGGTATTGGTATGGATTTAAAAAAATATAGTGACAAAGCTGCTGAATTGATAAAAGGCGGGTATGACTTACATGTTCATACGGAACCATCTCATGTAGCAAGGTCATTGGACGATTTTGAAATGGCCAGGGATGCGGATAAGGTTGGAATGGCAGGCATTCTTATAAAGAGCCATTATGAAACCACACATGCCAGGGCAATGATAGCAAATAAATATGCGGGCACCAGGTGTAAGCTTTATGGAGCGGTAACCTTAAACTGGCCTGTAGGCGGTATAAACCCTTATGCAGCGGAGAGCAGCCTGAAGCTTGGGGCCAAAATAGTTTGGATGCCTACAAGAGATTCTGAAAATTCCCTTGTATTTGGGGACATGCCTGGGGACTTTTTCAAAAGGCCAGGGATATCTATTTATGATGAGAATATGAAAATTAAAAATGCTGTATACGAGGTTTTGGAAGTTGTAAAGAAATATGGATCATACCTAGCTACAGGACATTTAAGCGCCAAAGAATCATATGATTTATGCAAGGAAGCGCGCAAGATGGGCGTGAATATTATCCTCACCCATCCTGACTGGGTGAGGACAATTGTACCTTTGGAACAGCAAATAGAATTATCCAGGCTCGGTGTTCTGGTAGAAAAGGTATGGGCAAATATTGAAGAAGGAACACTGGCACCGGAGGAAATGGCAATAGCGGTGAATAGAATAGGTTCTGAAAATATATTTATGGTTACAGATAGAGGACAAGCTAATTTAGATAAACCGGTAGAGGCCATGCTAAAATTCATTGATTGCATGTTGAAACAAGGAGTAGAGGAAAAAGCTATCACAGACATGGTATGTAACGTTCCTAGATCTATACTGGAATAGATATTTGATTAAGTGAATCATAAGCTAATCGCCGCTAATCCACATAACCGGTGATAGCTGCCGGATGATGTCTTTAAAGTTTAGATGGAGTTGCAAACTCCAGCTAAAATTAAAATACTACCAAATATTATAAGGGGGCGAAATGTAATTATGGTAAGAAAATTTTCAAAAGTATTAGCTCTGGTATTGGTACTGGTATTTGGTTTGAGTGCCTGCAGCGGTGGCAGCACAGGTCCACAGCAAACAAGCGGCACAGGGGGCGATGAGAAATTTACAATAAAAATATGCTGGAACACATCAGACAATGAAGCTGACCCATATGCTATAGCTGCACGTGAGTTTAAAAAAGCCGCAGAAGAAAAATCTGAAGGGAGAATTACCGTAGAGCTTTATCCCAATGAGCAACTCGGAAAAGAGAGGGACGTTCTTGAAGGTATGAGTATGGGGACAATAGATATGTCAGTAATGACAAACGCTCCAATAAGCGGATTTGTCCCTCAATTCCAAGTGCTTGACCTTCCCTTTATTTTCCAAGACAGAGCCCAGGCTTATGAAGTACTGGATGGGCCTTTGGGAAAGGAATTGCTTGAATTGCTTAAGAGCAAAAATATAATAGGTCTAGGTTTTGCAGAGGGTGGATTCAGGCAAATGATCAATAATGTAAGGGCTGTAAATCAACCTTCCGATGTTGAAGGTGTAAAGTATAGAGTAATGGAAAACCCAGTATATATAGGCATGTTTAAATACCTGGGCTCAAATCCCACTCCCATGTCATGGGGTGAAACCTTTACTGCTGTACAACAAAAAACAATCGACGGGTTGGAGATACCCATACCTGTTATCCATCAGAACAAGTATTATGAAGTGTGTAAGTATCTGTCTTTGACCAATCATACTTATTCACCATTGGTCATGATGATATCAAAATCAACATGGGATAAACTGCCCTCAGACTTGCAATCGGTTGTACAGGAATCTGTTACCATTGCTGTTACAAATCAAAGAAAGAAAAATGCTGAAAATGAGGCAGCCCTGTTAGAAGACTTGAAAGCTAAGGGTATGGAAATTAATGAAGTAGCAAATCTTGGCGCATTTAAGGAAAAGGTAACTCCATTGTATTTAGAATTCGAAGACGAAATAGGGAAAGAATTGCTGGATAAGTTCCTATAAGTAAATTAACAGGATGGGCTGCTGCAAGACTTCGGTTTCGCACAGCCCGTCCCAACGTATGAATTCAAAAAGGGGGCACTAGCCTTGGACTTGTTAGCAAAAATAAGTGACAGGGTTAATAAGTACAGTAAGTATTTTACAGCATGCTTATTGGCTGCATTAACAGTCATCATCACAATCCAGGTAATTTCAAGAAGGTTTTTGGGGTCTTCATTAACCTGGTCTGAGGAAACAGCCAGGTATATATTCATTTGGATAATAATGCTTGGAGCAGCCAGCGGTTTAAAAGAAGGCTACCACGTGGCAATTACTGTTCTTATGGACAGGCTTAAAGGCAAATCACGGAAGACCTTAGATATAATTGTTAATATATGTATTTTATTCCTGGCTATATTCTTACTAGCAGCCGGAGTCAGATTAGCTGTAACAATATCAGGGCAGCTTTCGCCCGCAATAAGATTAAATATGTTCTGGGTATATCTTTCTGTACCTATCAGCGGAGCAATCATGATAATCCACCTTGCAAGTGAAATAACACAGAATGTGAAAGGCATTTTTGCAGGCGATTCTGTGCACACCGCGAAGGATATGAACGCTAAATAGGTCAACTAATAAAGTTGTAAAAGGAGATATTCATATGGGTACAATTTTATTATTGAGTTTTGCTATATTACTCATTATTGGAGTTCCGATACCTTTTTCCCTGGGTATTTCGTCATTGTTGGTATTGTTGGCAGGGGATATGAATACTATTTTGGTGCCGCAAAGGATTATTGTCGGAACGGATTCCTTTTCCTTGTTGGCAATTCCTTTTTTTATACTGTCTGGAGAACTGATGTACAGAGGTGGGCTCTCCAAAAGATTGATAAATGTTGCCAACGCCTTTATAGGAAGATTTACTGCAGGCCTGGCATATGTGACAACAACGGCAGCCACTTTCTTTGCTGCAATATCAGGTTCTGCTCCGGCGACAACTGCAGCCATAGGTTCAATTATGATACCTGAGATGGAGAAAAAAGGGTATTCAAGGGATTTTGGTGCAGCTTTGGCAACGGCGGCAGGCCCGATAGGGCAAATGATTCCGCCCAGTATTCCTATGGTTGTGTGGGCAGTTATGGCTAATGTTTCCATTACGAGATTGTTTTTGGCAGGGGTTATACCTGGAATTCTCATGGGAATTGCATTATGTATAGTTAGCTATGTTATTGCCAAGAAGAGGAATATCCCCAAGAGCGGAGCAGAATTTTCATGGAAGGCAACTTTCAATGCATTAAAAGATGGCTTTTGGGCACTAATGTCGCCCGTCATCGTATTAGGAGGAATTTACGGAGGCTTCTTTACTCCTACAGAAGCTGCTGCAATTTCTGTTGTTTATGGATTTATTGTAGGGCTATTCATTTATAAAGACCTTAAGCTATCCGAGATTCCAGCAATACTCATTAATTCAGTGAAAACTACAACCATGGTGGTATTTGTAATATCTGTAGCTTCACTGTTTGGCTGGATAATGGCTAATAATAATATAGCCCAGATAATTGCAAATGCAATATTAAGTATCTCAACAAATAAGATAGTAATACTACTTCTGATAAACGTATTACTTTTGATTTTAGGATGTATTATGGACAATATAGCTGCAATGGTAATACTGGCTTCGGTGCTTTCCTATATAGCCGCTCAAATTGGCGTAGACCCTGTACAGTTTGGAGCTATAGTAGTCATAAACTTTGCGGTTGGAATGATAACCCCTCCAATTGGCTATTCGTTGTTTGTAGGTGCGTCAATATCGGGGCTTAGCATAGAAAAAGTAAGTAAAGCACTTTGGCCTTTCCTATTGGCTGAAATCGTTGTATTAATGTTATTAACTTATATTCCTGCAATAACACTATACCTACCAAATTTGATAATGGGTATGAACTAAATGATTACAGAGACATTTGAGTTTTACAGTAAGAAAGTTACTGGAACTATTTAAACGTGATAATGCGCCCGGAACCTATATATCAAAGGCTTCGGGTGTTTTTGTATTGCCGCCCGTTTTTTGATGATATATGTTACCCGTAGTCGTAGGTTATTGGTGTAAATATAAAAAAACCGTGTATATTCACAAGCGGCATATGGTATATTTGGCATGTGCTTTTTGGATAAACTGGGTAACATAGTAAAAAAGCCGAATTTGAAGGGAAGGTTAGACATATTGATTGAGAGGATTTAACCTAGGGCATAAGATGCTATAAAGCTTCAAAAAATACAGCGTAAGCCTTAAAAACTCTCCCTTGGCTTGGTTGTTTGGTTATTGCCAGGGGAGAGTATAATCTTTTATCATAAATTTTTATGGTTTACGAAAAAGTAGAACGGCGCCTTTTTAAAGAAACGGGCTAGCCGCTTATTATCTTTCTTAGCTCTTCCATAGCTTTTTCCATCTTGCCGGAGGCTTCAACCTGATGCACCGAGAGCTTTGAAAGCCTTTCTTTCTGTTTGACAACAGAATTCATTTCTTCGGCTTTTTCCACAAGTATTGTCAGCAGCCTTGCAGTTTCTGAATCCATAATCCTGCATTCATTGCCGTATGTATTCCTTAAGATTTCTGCCATGCTCTTTGAACCGGTTACTTCTATAATTATGTCAACGTCCGCAGAGGGGATGACTCCGATGTCCGTAAAGCACCTTATTCCCAGTTCTTTAGCTTTGGCCACCCCGGGAGCGTCAACGTTTTTATCATATGATATGGTCATGACGGTTGCCGTGGCCGATGCTGTACTAGACATGGAAAGCAAAGGCAGTGGGTTTGAAAACAGCCGGGACATGTATGCCGCCAAGCTTAAAGAGTACGGGAGGGCCTATCCAAACGCCGGTTATGGCGGTATGTTCATTAAATGGTTAATGAGTGAACCTTTGAACCCTACGGCAGTTACGGGAATGGTTCCGTCTGTAGGTAAAACCGCACACACTCCTTCCGCAGGTATGTTTGTATAAGCAGGATCGCAAGGAGTGTACTGCCGCCCGGCGGTATATGGAATAACCGCATTCATAAATTATAGTAGTATTTTTTTGAAAGATACGGTACTCTTATGGTAGGCCATATACTTTTAATGCAGAAATATCGGTACCATACGGTGATCCAAGGGAGGGTAAATAATGAAATATGTAAGGTTTAAAAAGGATAATTCTTGCGGCTACGGTCTGCTTGAGGGCGAGAAGGTCAAAGCTATAGAGGGTGACATATTTAAGGATTACAGCGT
>DUPP01000232.1 GCA_012838265.1 Clostridiales bacterium | reverse complement strand
TATGAATTGGAGATTAAGCAGGCGAAAATAGAGACCCAACTCGATACATATAAGGATAAGCTTTGGGAGGAATTTGAAGTTTCATATTTACATGCAATCGAATTCAAGAAAAGGGATTTTAATCTATCGGCCGCTATTAAGGAAAGCAGAGAAATAAAGAGGAAGATTGACGAACTCGGGGACGTTAATGTTGGTGCGATAAAGGAATATGAATTAGTTAGTGAGCGATACAAGTTTCTTACAGATCAGAGAAATGATATTTTGAATGCAATGAATTCTCTAAAAAAGATTATAGATGACATGGATAAAACAATTAAAAATCGCTTTAAAAAAAGCTTTGATATGATTGTATATAATTTCAAAAATGCATTCACTGAGTTATTTGGAGGAGGAACTGCAGAATTAAGACTGGAGGATGAGAGTAATCCGTTAGAATGCGGAATAGAAATCGTAGCGCAGCCCCCAGGAAAAAAGCTTCAAAATATCAATCTAATGTCAGGCGGCGAAAAAACCATGACAGCAATTGCTCTCATGTTTGCCGTACTAAAGGCAAAACCGACCCCATTTTGTATACTTGACGAGGTTGAGGCATCTTTAGATGATATAAATATTGATCGATTTGCAAAGTATTTATCTAACTTCAAGGAAATCCAATTTGCGCTTGTCACGCATCAGAAAGCCACAATGGAGTACGCTGATGCTTTATATGGTGTGACAATGCCGGAGCAAGGTGTGTCAAAAATTATTTCATTGAAACTAGGTGACGAATTCCCTATCTAAGAGGTATGGTAGATTCGTTGAAACAGTTGAAATTTTGGTTTTTTACTCTCCAGGCGGAAGCTTGACGAAGCTTTTGGAATTCGGGAGAAGTATTAGTATGGAAATGAAAATAACAAGGAAAGGAAAAAGTGGTATGGCGTTTGGTGTTAAAAAATCCTTCTTTGGAAGGCTGCAGGAAAAAATTGAAAACGTGATTCTAATGAGGCCTGAGATAGATGAAGAAATGATGGAAGAACTGGAGGAAGTGCTTATTACTTCCGACATTGGTATGGATACGACAATGAAAATAACAGAAAAACTGAGAGGAGATATTAAACGTCTTAGAATCAGTGACCCTGAAGGTGTAAAGCAACAGATCAAGGTTATTGTCAAAGACCTAATCGACAAGGGTGATAAACATAAACTTATAGATGATACCCCCCTAATCATTCTGGTGATTGGAGTAAACGGGGGCGGCAAGACTACTTCCATTGCTAAGCTTGCATACAGATGCAAGAAACAGGGAAAATCGGTGCTGTTAGCAGCAGCTGATACCTTTAGGGCTGCAGCAGGCGAGCAGCTGGAGGTATGGGGAAATAGAATTGGGGTAAATGTAATAAAGCATAAGGAAGGTGCAGACCCGTCAGCTGTAATATATGATTCTATCCAGTCAGCAAAGGCTAAAAAAATTGATGTACTGATATGCGATACGGCGGGAAGGCTTCAAACAAAGAAGAACCTTATGACGGAATTAGCAAAAATGAATAAAATTATTGATAGAGAATACCCGGAAGCCTATAGAGAAACACTTTTAGTATTAGATGCTACGACAGGAAAAAATGCAGTTTCTCAGACCAAAGAGTTCGGAGAAATAACAAATATTACTGGTATTATTCTGACTAAACTGGACGGAACAGCTAAAGGCGGTATCGTTATAACTATTTCTGATGAATTTCAGATGCCCGTTAAATTTATTGGAGTAGGTGAAGGATTGAATGATTTGAGAGTATTCAATCCTGCTGAATTTGCAGAAGCTATTTTTGAGGAGAGTAACAATGTCTAAACCAATTGTTGCAGTTGTTGGGAGACCCAATGTTGGCAAATCGACATTTTTTAATAAAGTAGTAGGAAAACGAGTATCAATTGTTGAGGATACGCCTGGGGTTACCAGAGACAGGATATATGCAGATGCGGAATGGCGAAATATACATTTTGCACTCATAGATACTGGAGGAATCGAGCCAGATTCAACAGATATTATATTATCACAGATGAGAAACCAAGCTGAAATAGCTATGGATACATCAGATTTGATTCTGTTTATGGTAGACGGAAAAGAAGGCTTGACATCATCCGACAGAGAAGTTGCTGATATGCTGATGAAGACGGGAAAGGAAGTTATATTAGTAGTAAATAAGGTGGATACGCCCAAGCTTCCTGATAATTTTTATGATTTCTATGAGCTTGGCTTAGGAGAACCTATTCCAATTTCAGCAGCTAATATGTATAATCTAGGCGATTTATTAGATTTAATCGTTGAAAAGTTACCGCAGACAAGCGATGAGGAAGATGATGATACCACGAAGATAGCTGTTATAGGTAAGCCAAACGTCGGAAAATCCTCACTTATCAATGCGCTGCTGGGAGAGGAACGCGTTATTGTCAGTGATATAGCAGGAACTACAAGAGATTCCATAGATACACCATTTACTAATGGAGAGGATAAATACATTCTCATAGATACTGCCGGAATACGGAGAAAGAGTAAAGTAACCGGGAATATTGAGAAATACAGTGTAATAAGGGCGATAGCAGCCATCGAACGCTGTGACGTTTGCTTATTAATGTTAGACGCTACAGAAGGGGTTACCGAGCAGGATAAAAAGATAGCGGGGATAGCCCATGAGGCTGGGAAAGGTATCATTGTCGTTGTAAATAAATGGGACCTTATAGAAAAGGAAACTAACACAATGAAGGAATTTCAGAAAGAAATATCCCGTGAACTTACCTTTATGTCCTATGCACCTACCATATTCATTTCCGTATTGCATAAACAAAGATTGAATAATGTAATCGATATGGTGAAATACGTATCTGAAAAGTGTGCTTTAAGAGTTCCAACTGGTCAGCTTAACAGTCTAATAGCAGATGCAGTTATGATGAAGCAGCCTCCTTCAGACAAAGGAAGGCAGCTTAAGATATACTATGCTTCACAGGTGGGAGTAAAACCACCCCTGTTCTCGTTTAAGATCAATGATAGAGAACTAATGCATTTTTCATATTCCAGATATCTTGAGAATAAAATCAGAGAGGGGTTTGGATTCGAAGGAACATCAATAAAGTTTGTATTCCGTGAAAGAGGAGACGACAATTATGTTTGAGCCAGTTAAGATTGCCGCTGTCATAATTAGCTACTTTATAGGCAATATTTCGCCTGCGATTCTCATTGGAAGATTGACAGGCATTGATATTCGAAAAGTGGGAAGCGGGAATGCAGGAACAACAAATGTTCTGCGAGTTCTTGGGAAAAAAGCAGCTGTTGCAACCCTCTTCATTGACATTATTAAAGGGGTGGCAGCAGTACTTATAGGAAGGTACATAGGTGGTCAGGAGGTCGCTTTGGCATGCTGTTTAGCAGTTATGCTGGGGCATATTTGGCCAGCTGTGTTTGCATTTCGCGGAGGTAAAGGTATCGCTACTGCTTTTGGGGCTGTGATTACTTTGGAGCCTTTGTTGGGACTAATCGAGGCAGCAGTCGCACTAATATTAATATTTTTCAGCAAAAGAGTATCGGTCGGATCTATAATAGCTGCATTGCTGCTCCCATTACTTTCCTATTTATTTGATCCACGTTACCTTACATGGACTGCTGTTATGGCAGTAATTGTATTGTTTAAACATCGCGCAAATTTCGTAAGATTACTAAAAGGTGAAGAACCTAAAGTAAGTTTCTCAAAACAGGAGGAAAAAAATGAGTAATAAGATTGCCGTAATCGGTGGGGGGAGTTGGGGTACCGCTCTGGCAATTAGCTTGAGTGGCAACGGTCATATGATAAAGCTTTGGGATGTGGACAAGACACATCTAAATGAGCTTTCTAGAAACAGGGAAAACGTCAGATACCTGCCGAAAGTGAAATTCCCCGACAACCTGCAAGTCTCCTTTTCTGCCGAAGAGGCGATAAATGGTTCAGATATAGTTCTTTTTTCGGTTCCTACACAGCATTTTAGGAGTGCATTAGAAGGGGCAATTCCTTATTTGGATCCTAAAATGATCCTGGTAAATGTAGCAAAGGGGATTGAGCAGAAAAGTTTAAAACGAATATCAGAGATAACTTATGAGAAGCTTCCCGATGCTCGATTTGTAGTGGTTTCAGGACCTTCTCATGCGGAAGAGGTTGGAAAAGGTTTACCTACTACAGTTGTTGCCGCTTCAAACGATAGTGAACTGGCTGAAACCATTCAGGATGTATTTATGTCTGAGAGTCTTAGAGTTTATACAAATTCGGATGTTATCGGTGTAGAATTAGGTGGGGCGCTTAAGAATATAATTGCGCTCGGTGCCGGAATTTCTGACGGCATGGGATATGGTGATAATGCAAAAGCAGCATTGATGACCCGGGGGATAACTGAAATAGCCAGACTTGGTGTAAAATTAGGAGCGAATCTGAATACATTTTCCGGACTTGCAGGCATTGGAGATCTCATTGTAACTTGTACAAGCATTCATAGCAGGAATAGACGATGCGGAATTATGATAGGTGCAGGAATGAAACCATCTGAAGCTACAAAAAAGGTTGGAATGGTTGTTGAAGGCATATATACTACGGAAGCAGCTTATCAGTTGGCACAGAAAGTGAACGTTGAGATGCCGATAACGGAACATATTTATAATGTTATCAACGGAAAAATAGATGCAAGGGATGCTGTAAGGAGTTTAATGGGAAGACCCAGGAAACACGAAACAGAGGACCTTTTTACTACGAGTATATAAGAGTATAATCGCTACGGTGCTTTTTATTTTATTTTAATAGTTTATAAAGAGCCCCCGCAGCAAAGCATATCGTCGAGAAAATACTTTATTAAGGCGGCGCTTTTATCTTGCGGGAGTCTAGTAAACTCTGTGTACTTCGAAATTATGGTCTTCTAACGTATCGAGGATTTGTTTTATATGGCTGTGTCCATTTGTTTCTACCGTTACTTCTAAAGCGACTTTGTTGGAATAACGATCCAAAGCCTTAAATTGATTATGTTCAAGCTCAATGACATTAGCTCCAAGTTCTGAAAGGATTTTTGCAACCTTAACAAGCTGTCCCGGCTTATCAGGAAGCTCAACTGAGAAGCACATTATTCTGCCGCGGCTGATTAAACCTTGATTAATTATCGAGGAAATCGTCACCACGTCGATATTTCCGCCGCTGATTAAACAGACTATGTTTTTACCTGGTTTAGCTCTTTTTTTTATGCCGGCGAGTGTAACGACTCCAGCGGTTTCTGCAATCATCTTATGCTTTTCTAGGACGAGAAGCACTGCCTCCATAATATCCTTTTCTGATACTGTAATGATTTCGTCCACGTATTTTTTAGTTAACTCAAAGGTTAGATCGCCGGGTTGTTTAACTGCAACACCTTCAGCACTGGTTTTAACTGATGCAAGTCTTGACAGTTTTCCCTCATCTACGGAGATTTTCATAGCCATTGCGCCTACCGGGACAACACCTATTACTTTTACAGAAGGTTTTATTGCTTTTACAGCTAGGGCAACTCCACTTATCAAACCTCCACCTCCGATAGGTACTAGAATCTCATCAACGTTTTCAAGCTCCTCAAGAATTTCTAATCCAATAGTACCCTGACCACAGATAACATCGTAGTCATCAAATGGATGGACGAAGGTATAGCCGTTTTCATCTGCCAGTTCAAGTGCTTTATTATAAGACTCATCATATACATCGCCATGAATAATTATTTCAGCGCCATATTCCTTGGTAGCTTCCACTTTTAGTAGGGGAGTGACATTAGGCATAACTATGACTGACTTTATACCTCTGCGGTGGGCTGAGAAAGCCACTCCCTGCGCATGATTACCCGCCGAAGAACTTATAATTCCTCGTTTACATTCCTCATCTGTCAAGTTCGCAATTTTATTGTAAGCTCCTCTTATTTTAAAAGAACCTGTAATTTGGAAGTTTTCAGGTTTTATGTATATATTACATTTGTATTCAGAGCTATAAAAATCGCTATAAATTAAAGGTGTCTCTTTGATAACACCGTTTAAGTTTTCCTTTGCTTTCTTGATTTTCTCCTCGTGATTGAGGGAAGTATAGTATTTGATCTGATCTGAATTCATGAAATCCTCCCTTGCTTGTTAATTTTGCGTAATACTGCGTTGTTGGCATCGTCAGGCTCGTTTGCGTATTATGTATACGCGTCCTTCGCCATCCTCTGCCACGCCTTGTCTTCCTCAAAATTTCCTACGCAATCTTGCTTGTTGATTTTGCGTAGTATATTTCCTTTTCGCCTCTGGCTTTCATCGTTTGTATTCGTTCTAGAGTCTAAATTGTCCGTTTGAATATTATTAACAGTTTAAAACTTAAAGATGTATACGTCAATGGAAAACTAATGAATTATCCATTGTTAATCATATCCTCCATGACGTATGACCCATTTTGTTTATTATTAATGAATTTAATAGCATCACACGCACCTTTTGCAAAACATTCCCAATTATATGCATGGTGGGTTATTTCTAACCTTTCCCCTATACAACCGAATAGTACTGTATGGCTGCTGGAAATATCACCAGCTCTGATTGAATGGAATTTGACTAAATCATCATAGGAAGACATTTTTCTTGCTTTTGCCATAGCCTCAGCCATTTCCTTTGCTGTTCCGCTGGGAGCATCTTTTTTTAATGCATCGTGCATATCAAGAATTTCTATATCAGCTTTGCCATCTAATGCTTTTGCAGCAATAGATATTAAGTATTTCATAAGACTGACTACATAGGAGGTGTTAGCTGCAAGCATAAGTGGAATTTCTTTTGATGCATCATAAAATTTCTGCAGTTGGCTATCATTAAAACCTGTTGTGCCGCAAACTAAGGCTTTCTTATGCTTTCTTGCAGCCTCAAGTACATCCATGGATAATTCCACAGTTGAGAAATCAATTATTCCGTCACAGCCATCGATTATAGCTTTAAGATTATCCGTAACGGGGACGCCAATATTATATCCGATACCAGCCACGACACCCGCATCATTGCCAATGTAATCTCTGCCCTTTGGACCGATTACACCAAAAACCTCCAGGGAATCGTCCTCTGCAGCAGCTTTAACTATTAATTTGCCCATTTTACCCTTAGGAGCCATTATAATAATTTTCATTATTTTCCCACCTCCATATATTAAGTTTATGAGATATTTCTTAATAGGCACTTCATCAATTATAATGTTAGGTTCTGTGTACAATTAATCAATATTATAACGCTAAAGAATAAAAATATCGACTATAGAAATTTTTCTCGCATATCTGTTAGATTCAAACAAAGTATATTATATAGCATGTAAAGTTTTTATATTGTATAATCACATGTATATATACTTTAAAAATAGGATAACAAAGAGGGCGCAATGAAAAAGGATAACAATAGAAATTACAATAAGAGTTATAATATTACAACTTTTGGTTGTCAGATGAATGAGCGAGACTCCGAAACTCTGGCTGGTATGCTGGAAGAATTGGGATATGTAGAAAATGCAAATAGAAAAGAAGCGGATGTTGCAATTATCAATACCTGCAGCGTCAGAGAAAATGCGGACAAACGATTCTTTGGCACACTCGGGCAGCTAAAAAGGGCAAAAGAGGAAAGACCAGAAACAGTGATAGCAGTTTGCGGCTGTATGATGCAGCAGCAGCATATTATAGATACTCTGAAAGCAAAGTATCCATGGGTAGATTTAGTGTTTGGCACTCACAACATCCATAAGTTCCCGGAGCTTCTTACTAATATTCTCAACGAACGGAACAAGATAATCGATATTTGGGACGAAGGCGGTGACATCATTGAAGGTCTTCCCGCCAAAAGGATGCATCCCTTTAAGGCTTATGTAAATATCATGTATGGGTGCAATAACTTTTGTACCTATTGCATTGTACCATATACAAGGGGAAGGGAAAGAAGCAGACATCCCGAAGATATTGTTCGTGAGGTAAAAACACTAGCGGAATCCGGTGTGAAGGAGATAACCCTCCTTGGACAGAATGTAAACTCTTATGGAAATATTAGGGAATTTCCACAAGATTTTACAGATTTGATATATATGTTAAGCGACATTGACGGAATTCAGAGAATTCGTTTTATGACATCTCATCCTAAGGATATGTCTGATAAGCTTATTCAGGCCTTTAAGGAATGCGATAAGCTTTGCAACAATATACATCTTCCGGTGCAGTCGGGAAGTACAAGAATTTTGGCTCGAATGAATCGTAAATATACAAAAGAGGATTACCTGCTGCTAATTAAAAAACTTCGCGCTGCAGTTCCTGAAATTGCTATAACAACGGATATCATTACGGGTTTCCCCGGTGAAACAGAAGAAGATTTTAATGAAACGATGGACTTAATCGAAAAGGTACGCTTCGACTCCGCATTCACATTCCTTTATTCAATCCGAAAGGGGACTCCTGCAGAAAAGTATACTGAACAGGTTCCTGAGGAAGTAAAGCATGAGCGCTTTAATAGACTTGTAAACAGGCTCAACGATATTTCACAGGAAATAAATAAATCCTATGAAGGCAGAACTGTTATGGTACTGGTGGAAGGGAAAAGCAAGACAAATCCCAGGATGATTACAGGGAGGACAGAAACAGGAAAGCTGGTAAACTTCAAAGGACCATTGGAGATTGCAGGGCAAATCGTTCCGGTTAAAATAACAGAATCAAAGACCTTCAGCCTTAACGGGGAGATAATTGATGAAAATTATCGATAAATAGTCAAATATTTTGAATATTCCGACGGGAAAATTGTTGATTTACAGCGAAGATAGTGATAAAATAAAAACGATATCATCCCGAAAGGAATATAGTATATGTCGAATTTAGCGATAGGGTGTTTGGCATTTCTTTTCTTCGTATTATATGACATTAATAAAGTTACCATAAACAACAGATTACTGCGCAGCAGTTTTTTGCTGGGTTTAATTTTGTTGACTATAGCAACTTTCGGACTTATATATAATGCAATTAACGGAATAGATAAAACAGGGGAGTCTTATGCCCGAACATTCTTTTTCGGGATACTGGCATTAATATCGTTAGTTTTACTGATTTATACTTTGTTTTTTGCTGTTCCTTTTAAAGAAACCTATTTCCAATCAGAATCACAGCTGAAATTGTGCGATGAAGGTGTTTACGCATTGAGCAGACACCCAGGTGTATTATGGTTTACGGGGTTTTATTTTTTCCTTTGGCTGGCATTACCAAACCCACTTCTACTCTTGGGAGCTGTTCTGTTCAGTTTGCTGAATTATTTTTATGTTCTGTTCCAGGACAAGTGGGTTTTCATGAAAATGTTTTCCGGATACGGTGAATATAAAGCTTCAACCCCATTTTTATTTCCAACTTATCAGAGTTGTAAACGATGCATAAAGACATTCCCATCATTTCAATAAAAATTTCAAATAAGGATTTGGAATTTTTGGGCTTGTATTCTGTTAACGCTGCTGAAAGCACCGGGCAGAATATTATAAGGAAGGTGACCTGATGAAATTTGAGGACAAATTGAAGAGTTTGGATTCAGCTGCAGTCTGGCAGGAGTACTGTGGTTTTTTGGATTTAAATATTGAAGAATATATGCAGATACAAAACATGCTAATGCTTGAGCAGCTCTCTATGTGGAGTAAATCCAGATTAGGTCGCCAAATACTCAATGGGAAAGAACCGAAAACTATTGAGGAATTCAGGGAATGGGTACCTTTGACTACATATAGCGATTATGCGGATATTCTTTTGTCTAAGCAAGATGATATGCTTCCTGATAAACCTGTAATCTGGATTCAGACTACCTGGGAAGGCGGAAGGAACCCCATTAAAACTGCACCATATACGAAAGGCATGCTTGATACATATCGTAATAATGTTCTTGCATGTTTGATACTATCTACCAGCAGAGAAAAAGGGAAATTTAACGTTAAGGCAACAGATACATTTCTTTACGCTCTGGCACCATTGCCTTATGCTACAGGGTTATTTCCTCTTGTATTGAATGAGGAAATAGGTATTGAATTTCTGCCTCCTGTTAGGGAAGCAGTCAAGATTAACTTTGGTGAGAGGAATAAAAGAGGCTTTAAGCTTGGGATGCGAAAAGGGATAGATTTCTTCTTTGGTCTGGGGAGCGTAGCATATTATGTTAGCGTTAGCCTATCATCCCTTGGCAGCAATAAACAAAAATCACAGGATACAGAAAAGTATAAAGGATTGTTCAAATACCCTCCTTCAATGGTTTACAGAATGCTTCGCGCAAAATACCGATGCAAAAAAGAAAACAGAGAGATGAAGCCGAAGGATCTGTTTGAGCTTAAGGGATTTATGTGTGCAGGTACGGATAACAACTGCTATAAAGATGATCTTGAAGACCTTTGGGGGATTCGTCCAATGGAGCTGTTTGCAGGAACTGAACCGTCCTGTATCGGCACCGAAATATGGACAAGGGATGGTTTGTACTTTTTCCCTGATGCATGTTTCTATGAGTTTATCCCGGAAAAAGAAATGATGAAAAGTCTTTGTGATTCGGAATATAAACCTAAGACATATCTTATGAATGAAGTTGTTCAGGATGAGAAGTATGAGCTCGTGATAT
>DUPP01000231.1 GCA_012838265.1 Clostridiales bacterium | reverse complement strand
CGTGAGATTGTAAGGGAAGCAAAGTTAAAAGCAGATGCACAAGCCAAAGACATTCTTCAAGAAGCTGAGAATAGAACAGCTATGTTGCTTAAGCAAACAGAAAATGAAATCGAAAGACTTAAGAAAAAATCTCTTGAAGAAATGAGACAAGAAATAGGAGCGCTTGCTATATTGGCTGCTGAAAAAATACTGGAAAAGGAATTAGACCATAAAGAACAGCAAGCTGTCATCGGAAGAATAATAGATGAGACGGAGAGTTCAAAATGGCAGAATTAACAGTTGAAAATACATACGGCAAAGCTCTGTTTGAAGCAGCCACGGAGAGAAATAAGGTGGATATAATCCTTACAGAATTGAAGGAGCTCAGCGCAATATTTGAGAAAAATCCGAATTTCTTTGAATTGTTTAGAACTCCTATTATTTCCGCTGCCGAAAAAAGGGAAGTGGCTGAACAGGCCTTTGGCGGCCGTGTCAGTCCTGAAACTTTAAACTTTTTGCTAGTGTTAATCGATAAGAAACGGATGTCCAGTTTTTATCGAATTGTTAGGGCATATCAAAAGCTGATTGACGAAGAGCTTGGAATATCTCAAGGAACTGTTTTTTCAGTTGAACCCCTTACAGATATTCAATTAAGATCCTTTGAAGAAAAAACATCAAAGCTTTTGCAAAAGAATGTAAAGCTTGTCAATAAAATTGACACTTTCCTCTTAGGCGGAGTAAAAATATTCATAGAAGGAAAAGTAATTGATGCATCCATCAGGAAACAACTCCAGAATCTTGAAGGCAGCATTAAGCAGATATAAAGGGGTGATAATTGATGAATTTAAAGCCGGACGAAATCAGTGCAGTCATAAGAGAACGGATTAAAGACTATAAAAAGGTATTAGATGTTTCTGATTTTGGTACTGTAATACAAATCGGAGATGGTATAGGACGTGTTTATGGTCTGGAGAACTGTATGGCGGGCGAATTGCTGGAGTTCCCAAATGGAATCTATGGCATGGCATTGAATCTCGAGGAAGATAATGTCGGCGCCGTTATTCTCGGCCCTGACAGAGAAATAAAAGAGGGCGATATAGTAAAACCGACAGGAAGAGTCGTTGAAGTCCCTGTTGGCCCTGAATTAATAGGACGTGTAGTAAATGTTCTTGGACAGCCAATCGATGGAAAAGGTCCAATCAAGACAAATAAAACAAGGCCTATAGAAGGCCAAGCACCCAGTGTTCTTGCAAGGAAATCGGTTCATCAACCGCTTCAAACAGGTATTAAGGCGATTGACTCAATGATTCCGATTGGAAGAGGACAAAGGGAACTAATCATAGGCGACAGACAAACTGGAAAAACTGCAATAGCAACTGACACTATCTTAAATCAGAAGGAAGAAGATGTTATCTGTATTTATGTAGCGATTGGTCAGAAAAAATCGACAGTTGCGCAGTTGGTTCAGGTCTTAGAAGACAGAGGAGCGATGAAATATACAATCGTGGTAGCGGCTACTGCGAGCGATGTTGCGCCTCTTCAATACATAGCACCATATGCAGGCTGTGCTATGGGTGAAGAATTCATGTATGAAGGAAAGCATGTGTTAATTATTTACGATGACCTTTCAAAGCATGCTGTAGCATATCGTGCAATGTCGTTGCTTCTCAGAAGACCACCAGGTCGTGAAGCGTATCCTGGTGATGTATTCTATTTACATAGCAGATTATTAGAAAGATCAGCAAAGCTCTCTGATGAACTTGGAGGCGGTTCATTAACAGCATTGCCTATAATCGAAACCCAGGCGGGTGACGTATCCGCTTATATTCCAACTAATGTAATATCCATCACAGATGGTCAGATATTCCTGGAATCAGAATTATTCTTTTCAGGGCAACGGCCAGCGGTAAATGCCGGTATATCTGTATCCCGTGTAGGCGGTAACGCTCAGATTAAGGCGATGAAGGCTGTATCAAGCAAAGTAAAACTTGAACTCGCACAATACAGAGAACTTGCGGCTTTCTCGCAATTTGGGTCCGATTTGGATAAGGACACGAAGGATCGGCTGGATCATGGAGCAATCCTGATGGAAATTTTAAAGCAGCCACAGTACAATCCTATCAGAGTAGAACATCAAGTAATGATTATCTATGCAGCGACAAACCGTTTCCTTTCGGATATTCCTTTAGAAAAAATCAAGTCTTTTGAAAAAGGCTTTTATGATTACATGGACACACATTATCCGGAAGTTGGCAAAGCAATTAAATCCACAGGAAAACTAGAGTCCGATATAGAAGAAAAATTAAAAGCTGCCATTATAGAATTTAAGAAAAATTATTCTAGTTGACAGCCCATAAGGAGGAGGTGATGTCATGGCAGCAAATAATATGAGAGATATTAAGCGCAGGATAAAAAGCGTCAAAGGCATGGAGCACATTACAAATGCCATGAAGCTCGTATCAGCCGCTAAACTAAGAAGGGCCAAAAACACCTTTGAGAGAACAAGAGAATATTTTCATTTTGTAACGGAATCGATTGAAGAGATTTTTAATAATACATCTGAGGTTCCAACACGTTATCTAAAAGGAAACCGGGAGATCAAAAAAACTTGCTTTATTATAATGACGAGCTCAAGAGGTCTTTGTGGAAGTTATAATTCTAATGTTATTAAGGAAGCTGCTGAACAAATCGCTGGATGCAAGGAAAAACCCCATATTGTAGCGATTGGTAATAAAGGGAAAGAACACTTCATGAAGAGGGACTACGACATTATAGGTGAGTATATGCTTCCCCCGGAAAGTATCTCTTTTATAGAAACGCAACAGATTAGCAAGCCGATAATCGACATGTACAATTCTGAAGAAATCGACGAAGTAGTAATGATCTATACATCATTCATCAATTCTTTGGAGCAGTCGGTAAAAAGTGTAAGGTTGCTTCCGTTTGAAATAGATAAGGATCCGAGTTCACCGAAGTTAGAAAAACTGGTGGAATATGAACCATCTGTTGAAGAAGTATTCAACTACCTAGTGTCGAAATATGTTGAAATCATGGTTTACGGTGCGATTGTCGAATCAGCAACATGTGAGCATGCTGCACGACGTATGGCGATGGAAAGTGCTACGGATAATGCAAGGGAAATGATTCAAGAACTGAACCTCTTCTATAATCGAACAAGACAAGCAGTAATTACAAATGAAATCTCAGAAATCGTTGGCGGCGCTAATGCGTTGAAATAAATCTCACGTTAGGGGGGGAAGAAAAAAATGAGCAATAAAGGTACCATACATCAGATTATCGGACCTGTAGTCGATATAAAATTTAAGCCGGAGGAAATGCCAGAGCTGCTTAATGCTATTCATATAAAGCTTGAAGACAGGGAAATTGTTGCAGAAGCAGCACAGCATATCGGCGACGACATAGTAAGATGTGTTGCCCTATCCTCCACGGACGGTCTGGTAAGGGGAATGGAAGCGATAGATAGTGGTGCGCCAATCAGTGTTCCGGTTGGGAAAGAGGTTCTAGGCAGGCTGTTTAATGTAGTAGGAGATACGATTGACGATAAAGGACCAGTTGTAACAGAGAAAAGAATGCCGATTCACAGAGATGCACCTGAATTTGAAGAACAGGATACCAGCGCACAGATATTCGAAACGGGAATAAAGGTTGTTGACTTGATAGCGCCCTATACAAGAGGCGGAAAAGTTGGTCTTTTCGGTGGTGCCGGAGTAGGTAAAACAGTATTGATTCAGGAACTTATTAATAATATTGCTAAAGAACACGGAGGTATTTCCGTATTTGCTGGAGTCGGAGAAAGAACAAGAGAAGGTAATGACCTTTACTATGAAATGATTGAATCCGGCGTTATTGATAAAACGGCGATGGTTTTCGGACAGATGAACGAACCACCAGGAGCCAGAATGAGAGTCGCACTGACAGGACTTACTATGGCTGAACATTTCAGAGATGAAGAAGGCCAGGACGTACTTCTTTTTATTGATAACATATTCCGTTTTACCCAGGCAGGCTCTGAGGTATCCGCTCTGTTAGGGCGTGTCCCTAGTGCGGTAGGATATCAGCCAACACTGGCGACTGAAATGGGTGCATTGCAGGAAAGGATTACTTCTACAAAGAAGGGCTCTATAACTTCTGTGCAGGCTATATATGTACCTGCGGATGACTTGACAGACCCTGCTCCTGCAACGACATTTGCTCACCTTGATGCTACAACGGTACTTTCAAGATCAATTGCCGAGCTTGGTATTTACCCAGCGGTTGATCCATTGGAGTCCACCTCAAGGATCATGGATCCGCTTATCCTTGGAGAGGAACATTACAATACAGCCAGGGGAGTTCAGGAAGTTTTGCAAAGATATAAGGAACTGCAGGATATTATTGCAATACTTGGTATGGATGAATTGGATGAGTCAGACAAATTAATTGTTGCTCGTGCCAGAAAAATCCAGCGTTTCTTATCACAGCCTTTCAGCGTTGCTGAAGCATTTACTGGTACGCCTGGTAAGTATATTCCACTAAAGGAGACTGTAAGGAGCTTCAAGGAGATTCTGGAAGGAAAGCATGATGAAATACCTGAGTCGATGTTCCTGTTTGCCGGCGGAATTGATGAAGTTGTAGAAAGGTACAAGAAAAATGGCTAGGAGTATGACGCTTGAGGTGATTACACCTTCCAAGCTCTTTTACAAGGGAGAAGTACAACTTGTCATCGTTAGAACATTAACAGGTGACGAGGGATTTATGCCGCGTCATACTTGGGCAGTCAAGCTTCTTAACGCCGGAGAACTGTGGTTTCAGGAAGCTGGATCTACAGACTTCAAGATAGCAGCGATTGCTGGTGGATTTATTGATGTAAAAGAAAACATCATAATTTTCACTGATGCGGCGGAATGGCCTGAAGATATTGATTTAGAGAGAGCAATAAGAGAAAAGGAAAAAGCAGAAAACTGGCTAAAGAATCCAAGTGATGATGATTCGGAAATAGCCAGAGCGAAGATTGCGATTCTAAAAAACTTGACACGAATGCATGTCAAGGAAGGTGGTCATAGAAGAAAGCGATAGGCTAACATAATAATACAATTTTAGTTAGTTGGCTTATCTGAGTACTGATAGAGTAATTGCCTTCCCGTACATAATTTCTAAGTTGCTTATTTTCTATAACAAAATTAAGAGGGTTAAAGGTGTTAGGCACTCTTAGCCCATCTTTTAAATTTAGCTGTATTAAACTGAGCCATGGTTACTTCTATTATAAAATATAAATAATAACGCCAATCATCATTAAATTCGACGATTGGCGTTATTAAACTTCTGCACTTGAAACTTCTGGTGGAATCACCCTCTTTCTATCTAGAGTTGATATAGCCTATAATCTATATCATGGTCTTATTCTCATTATACCCAGATCCCTCTATTACAAGTATTATATCATAAAACTTTTGAATTGCAAGAATATTCTGATAAATAATATAATAAACAAATATTAAAGAGTTGAGTATGATGAAAAGAGAAGAAGATATGTGGTACAATGTGATAAATTAATTAATAAGGGTATTAATAATAAATAAGCATAATTAAGGGCAATTAAACAAGCTAAACTTGCTAATGGTTTAATTGAAATTATTAGAAAGCCCAAGCAAATAGTAAAGGATGGAATATTTCATGACCGAAGAAATGCAAAAAACTTATCGTATTGGCCCTATTCGGCCGCCTAGTGAAGCAAACAGCCTACTGCTTCAAATTACTGAGGGATGTACTTGGAATCGCTGCAAATTTTGCAGCCTTTATAGACGTAGAAAGTTTAAGGCTTTTTCTGTAGAAAGTATTAAAAAAGATATTGATGTTATGGCTGAATATGCCAAGCTAGCACAAGAACATTTGCTGCAGGACGGGTCCTGGAACAAAAGAGCCGCATTAGTGCAAAGATTGGAGAAAATGACACATGCGGAACAGGAGTGTTATTATTTTATCTATCGATGGCTTGCGCACGGAGGAGAAAATGTATTCCTTCAGGATGGAAACTCGCTGGCAGTTAAAACTGAAAGAGTGCTAGAGGTTCTCAGGTACTTGAGGGAAAAGCTTCCCAGTATAAGAAGAATTACCACATACGGAAGGGCTGAAACTCTTTCAAAAATTAGTGTAGAACAATATAAACAGTTAAAAGAAGCTGGTTTGGATCGAATACACTCAGGCTTTGAAAGCGGATCTGACAACGTTTTAAAGCTGATTAATAAAGGAGTTACCTCAGAGCAGGAAATCACGGCAGGGAGAAACATTAAAGAGGCAGGTATTGAACTTTCTGTCTATTTCATGCCAGGGATAGGAGGAAAGAAGTATTCTAGAGAGAATGCCCTTGAAACTGCGCGAGTGGTCAGTGCAATTAATCCCGATTTTCTTAGAATAAGGAGTGCCGTAATCCATAAGGGTTCTGACTTATGGAATGATTTCTTAGATGGTAGTTTCCAGCTGTGCAGTGAAAATGAAAAATTGATGGAGATTAAGCTCCTAATAGAAAACATAAAAGATTGTACAACAGTTTTGGTAAGTGATCACATTATTAATCTTCTTCAAAATGTACAAGGCAGAGTGGACCTTGATCGTCAAAAAATGCTGTCATTAATTGATGAATATTTTAATATGCCTGAATACAAGCAAAAGATGTTTCAGATTGCCAGACGTTCCGGAATAGTTACAGCTCCTTCAGATTTAAACTTACTGCCAAGAGATTGGGTTGAGAGATTTTCTGCTACAATTGAATCAATAAAGGATGAAGCCGAGTGGGACTATAAGATGAATAGCATGATGGCACACTATATATAAACATAATAGTGCTATAACGTATGATAAATGTCAAAAAAAAACGATTACCGGTATGCTTCTAATAGACATACCGGTATTTTTATTGATATAATGAATCCGGAAGTAAATGATGCTTTTTAAAGGTATAATTGACAAGATTTGTTTTTATAATAAACAGCAAAAAGGCACACCTTATCAAAGGTAAGTGCATGTTAAATACATTAATCAATTTTAGATGTTGAAAGGATGACTGAGATATGGAAAGATTAGTTGGAACAGTGGTCAGAGGATTAAGAGCTCCAATAATACGGGAAGGCGATGATCTGGAAAGAATAGTAGTGGATACGGTATTAAATGCCGCTAAAGCAGGTGAGTTTCAAATTGATGATAAAGATATTCTTGCTATCACTGAAGCCGTTGTCGCCAGGGCACAAGGGAATTATGCGACTGTTGATCACATTGCCAAAGAGGTAAAATCCAAATCAGGGGACGGTACTTTAGGTGTGGTTTTTCCAATTCTCAGTCGTAACAGATTTGCAATATGCCTAAAGGGAATTGCAAGAGGTGTAAAGAAAATTGTATTAATGCTAAGTTACCCCAGTGATGAAGTTGGAAACCATATCGTAGATATAGAATTACTCGATGAGAAAGGCTATGATTGCTATAAGGATGTTTTGACAGAAGAAGAATTTGAAAAAAATTTTGGAAAACCCAAGCATACTTTTACAGGAATAGACTATGTTGCGTATTATAAACAGCTAATTCAAGATGAAGGCGCAGAGGCTGAGGTGATATTTTCCAATAACCCTAGAACAATACTAGAATATACAAAAAACGTTTTGGTTTGTGATATCCATACTAGAGCAAGAACAAAAAACATATTAAAAGCAGCAGGTGCAGAAATAGTTTTTGGATTGGATGATATATTAAATGCTAGTGTTGACGGGAGTGGATATAATACAAAGTACGGGATCTTAGGTTCTAATTTGTCGACAGAAACCACAGTTAAACTTTTCCCAAATGATTGCACAAAATTTGTCACAAATATTCAAGAAATGATTAAAAAAGAAACGGGGAAATTAATTGAGGTAATGGTTTATGGAGATGGTGCTTTCAAGGATCCGGTAGGAAAGATATGGGAACTGGCTGATCCGGTTGTATCGCCAGGTTATACACCAGGTCTGGAAGGAACCCCCAATGAAGTGAAATTGAAATATCTTGCTGATAATGAATTTGCACATCTAAGTGGAGAAGAATTAAAGGCAGCAATCAATGAATATATAAAAGCGAAGGATAATAATCTTGATGATATGGCTGCTTTGGGAACAACTCCAAGAAGGCTTACTGATCTGATTGGTTCACTTTGTGATTTGACTTCAGGCAGTGGTGATAAGGGAACTCCTATCGTATACATCAAAGGCTATTTTGATAATTATACAAAGTGTTAGAATAATAGAAAAAGATATAAAATCTTGAGGTCAAATAATTTGTATTTTGTATTAACCAATACCTTTAAATTTCAACGTTATATGCATACACATTGATGAAAAAATCCAAAAAACTGTATACTTTTAGGCTTAATATGGTATAATACTATGGTCTAAATAAGACAGACAAAAGAAAGAGAGGGAAAAAAGATATGGCAAAGAAGCTAATATCTGTGTGGCTTTCGTTGACCATCTTAATTTTCTCATCAATTTCTATATATGCTGAAGAAAACGTTAAAGGAGATTTTTTAACCAGAAGTATTGTAATAAACGGAGAAGTTATTAATAACAACTACTTGCAGTATCCATTTTTTATATACAAGGATGCTACTTATTTCCCATTAACGCCTGAAATTAGGGAAATATTGGGTATCAAAGCAAAAATGGATTTTGAAAGCCGCACAATAAAATTATTGAAAACAGATCCTACACTGGTAAATATAACCGACCAGTGGAAGAAAAACGAAAGAAAGGATATACAGGCGAAGGCATTTAGTAAAGCTCAAGTACTTATCTATGAATTAGAATCGGCTGAGTCCGCCGCGTCAGAACCGGTTGGCTCAACAGATACAGGTACAAATACTGATATTGATACGGATATTGATATTGATCTATCAGCACTTTCAGACCAAGATGATTTAAGCATAGAAGAGATCAGGGTCCCTAAGCTTTCTGTAAGGGAGCTCGACTTAAATGGTATGCCAGTATTGACTAAAGATAATACCGTATATCTGCCAATAATGGCACTGACTGGCGAAGAAGGTATGGGCTGGGATGTTTATTATGATTCTTATACAGGGGTATATGTAAGTACTTCAGAAGGAATACCAGCTGAATCCTATTGGATGGAAGAGAAATCGAGATACCATAAAGGTCTAGTGAGCTATATTCAGAATCATAATAAAAGCTACACGGTTAACAAGGCTCAAGAACTTGTATTCATGTTCAAAAATGCAGCCGAGATGTATAATATAGACGAAAAAATACTTATGGCTGTCGCGCACAGGGAAAGCTCATTCAACCCTAAGGCAAGGGGTCCAAGCGGATCGCTTGGAATAATGCAGGTAATGCCTTCTACTGGAGCACGGTATGGGCTGAATGCGCAACAGCTACTGGATCCAGAAACAAGCATCAATTTCGGGGCAATGTATCTAAGTGAGAGAATTGCAGCTTATGATGGAAATTTAACAAAAGGATTTTCTGCATATAATCAAGGCTCAGTACCTGTAAACCGAGGTACGTACTCAACCAGGTATGCCAATAAGATTATTGGAGCGATTGAAGGGATAAATACACACCTAACCACAAATGGTTATGGTTTGGGAGAATAATATAAGTTGTAACGTAACAAGCATAATAAACAAGCATATATATGAAAAGAAAAGCCTGAATTCAGGTTAATAAAATGGGGTTATTATCTCTGAAGTATTCGGTATAGCTGTAATTTACTGCTATACCGTTTTTCATTAATTCTGGAATTTTGGTCCGTATAACAATTCAAAGTGAAGAGATGATGTACGGACATTAACAAGTATATTTTATAAATATTCGTATTATTTATTGAAAATAGTAATAATAGGTGGTAATATAGTGGTGGAAAAGGGCCCAAAAGGCCATAAACACGAACATTAGACAAAAATTATTGCGAGTTAGTTCGCATTTTATTCAATAAGGAGGGCTCAATGGTACGCCGTATTTACGTTGAAAAGAAAAAAGGGTATGATATCGAAGCACAGGAACTCTTTTCAGATTTAAAGGAAAACCTGAATTTGCAAGGGTTATCTGCTGTACGAGTAATTAATCGATATGATATTGAAGGAATTGATGATAACACATATAATGCTGCAAAGAATTCTATTTTTGCTGAGCCTGCAATTGATATGGCCTATGATGAAGAGGTTTCAATCGATGCAGGCGCTTTATATTTTGCCGTAGAATATTTGCCAGGACAATTCGATCAGAGAGCAGACTCTGCAGAGCAATGCATAAAGTTAATGGATGCAAACTTAGAACCAAAGGTGCGCTTTGCAAGACTGATTGTTCTAATGGGAAACATTTCACAGGAAGAGTATGCAGCGGTTAAAAAATATAGTATAAATCCTGTTGATTCGCAGGAGGCAAATTTGGAAAAGCCACAAAAACTTGAAACACAAACTGTCGCACCAGAGAACGTTAGAATTGTGCATAATTTTACCAAATTATCGGATCAGGAGCTGATAGACTACAAAATAGAACAAGGTTTCGCTATGAGTGAGGAAGATCTTAAATTTGTTAGGGAATACTTTTCAGAAAGAGAAAAGCGAGATCCTACCATCACCGAATTAAAGGTAATCGATACCTATTGGTCAGATCATTGCAGGCACACTACATTTTTAACAAAAATAAATTCTGTTTCTTTTGAAAAAGGACCTTATTCTGAATTGATTAAAGATGCTTTTCATAACTATCTAAAGGTGAGAGAAACAATTTACGGTAATTCTGAAAGAGATATGAGCCTAATGGATATGGCAGTCATTGGAGCAAAATACATTAAGAAAAAAGGATTATTGAATGATCTTGATGAGTCGGATGAAATCAATGCTTGCAGTATAAAGGTAAAGGCAGTAATTGATGGCAAAGAGGAAGACTGGTTAGTCATGTTCAAAAATGAAACTCATAATCATCCAACTGAGATAGAGCCATTTGGCGGTGCTGCGACCTGCCTTGGCGGAGCGATCAGAGATCCGTTGTCAGGCCGGGTTTACGTTTATCGGGCAATGAGAGTAACGGGGAGCGGAGATCCCAGAAAGAGCATAGATGAAACACTTACCGGCAAACTACCCCAGAGAATAATAACAAAGGATGCGGCAAAGGGATATAGCTCTTATGGAAATCAAGTAGGAGTAGCCACAGGGCATGTGTCGGAAATTTATGATGAGGGATATATTGCTAAGCGGATGGAATTAGGAGCGGTTATAGGAGCTGCGCCAGCCTCACATGTACAGCGTAAAAAACCAGAAAAGGGGGATATGATTTTACTCATCGGAGGTAAAACCGGTAGAGATGGCTGCGGAGGTGCTACTGGCTCCTCCAAAAGTCATACCGAGGAATCTATAGTATTATCCGGTGCAGAGGTACAAAAAGGCAACCCACCTGTAGAACGCAATATTCAGCGGCTTTTCAGGAGAAAAGAAGCGGCAAGACTGATAAAGAAATGCAATGACTTCGGCGCAGGAGGTGTTTCAGTAGCAATTGGAGAGTTAGCCGATGGAATCGATGTAAACTTAGATCTTGTTCCCAAAAAATATGAAGGTCTTGATGGTACAGAGCTCGCTATTTCAGAATCGCAGGAAAGAATGGCGGCAGTCATTGCGGAAAAGGATGTAGAAGAGTTTATTCGTTATGCAGAAGAAGAAAACCTGGAGGCTGTTGCAATCGCTCAAGTAACAGACCTTAACAGATTCCGTATGTACTGGAGAGGAGACTGTATCCTGGATTTAAGCAGAGAATTTCTGAATTCAAACGGTGTAAAACAGAAAATTGATATTTCTGTTCCGGAGAGAGATTTTGATTTAGACCAGATAGAAGAGCTTAGCGGAGATGCCCGTAAAGAGTTAACAGAGCTTTTGAAAGATTTGAATTGCTGCAGTCAAAAAGGCTTGATAGATATGTTTGACAGTACTATTGGCGCAGCTACCGTTTTGATGCCTTTAGGCGGTAAACATCAGCTTTCCCCGACACCGGGCATGGTTGCAAAGCTTCCAGTAATAGATGGTTTTACAAATACGGCAACTATGATGGCTTATGGTTTCGACCCAAAGCTATCAGCAATAAGCCCATTTCATGGCGCATATTATGCTGTTATCGATTCTATAACAAAAATCGCAGCTATGGGAGGAGACTATTCCAAGGTTAGATTGACATTCCAGGAATACTTTGAAAAATTGGGACAAGACCCGGTTCGCTGGAGCAAGCCTTTTATTGCATTGTTGGGAGCACTCAAAGCCCAAATTGAATTGGATACACCATCGATCGGCGGTAAAGATAGCATGTCTGGCTCCTTTATGGATCTTCATGTACCGCCGACGCTGGTTTCGTTTGCAATATGTATTGCTGATGCGAACAAGGTCATATCCACAGAGCTGAAAAAACACAATAGTACTCTGGTATATATCACTGCTGAGCGTAATGAACAGCAGGTTCTGGATATTGAACAATACAAAGTAAATATGAAAAAGGTCCATGAATTGGCATTAAAAGGTAAGATTTTATCTGCTAATACAGTAGGCAGGGGAGGTATATTTGTTTCCCTGGCAAAAATGGCTGTCGGCAACATGATTGGTGTAGATTTGATAGGTGTTACTGATAAAGAACTTCGTAACCCTTGCTATGGAGCATTAATACTTGAAATTGACGAAAATGAGAATATTGAAGAGTTAATGGCAGGTACCAGTTATAGATTGATTGGCAATACTTCCAATAATAGCTTGATTACAATCCAGACTAATGCTAATGAAACGAAGACTGAGGGAAAGACGATTACCATAAAGCTGGATGAAATACGTAAGATATGGACTGAACCTCTGGAAGGAATATTTCCTACTAAAAGAAAGAACGGGTCAAATGAAATTACTAAAGAACCTGAAATAATTTCCTATGATATAAGATCCAGCTTCAGACCTGCCGTAAAAATTGCTAAGCCTCGAATTTTCATGCCCGTATTTCCTGGCACTAACTGTGAAGTAGATTCTAAGCGAGCTTTTGAAAAAGCAGGTGGAATAGTTGATATTCAGATATTAAGGAATTTAAGCCCGTCAGATTTAAATAGTTCCCTCGACGAAATGGTAAAGCGCATACGAAACAGCCAAATTATCATGATTCCGGGAGGCTTTAGCGGTGGAGATGAACCAGACGGTTCTGCCAAATTCATTACTGCAATTTTCCGTAATCCCAAAGTCAGGGAAGCAGTGGAAGAACTTCTAAATCAAAGGGATGGTCTAATATTAGGAATTTGCAACGGATTCCAGGCACTTATAAAACTAGGCCTTGTACCGTATGGGGTAATTACAGAACCTAATGAAGGAAACCCAACCTTAACCTATAATCGTATAGGAAGGCATACTTCTACTATGATAAGGACAAGGGTAGCATCAGTAAAATCTCCGTGGCTTGCGAATGTTGAGGTAGGGGATATTCATACTATCCCGATTTCTAACGGCGAGGGCAGATTCATTGCAGAAGAGAATGTGATTCAACAGCTCTTGAAAAACGGCCAGATTGCCACTCAATATGTAGATCTAAACGGGATGCCTACAATGGACGAAGAATACAATCCTAATGGATCGATGCTTGCAGTTGAAGGGATTACCTCACCTGATGGCAGAATCTTTGGCAAGATGGGCCATTCAGAAAGAATAGGCGAAAATCTTTACAAGAATGTGCCGGGCAATTATGACCAAAAGATATTTGAAGCAGGAATAGATTACTTTAAATAGCAGAGAATTAACATTTTTATAATTAACAGTCAGGGAGGATGTTTATATGAAAATTGCTATTGTAATGGGCAGCAAATCGGACTATCCGGTTGTAGAAAGAGCAGAAGCTGTAATCCGGGAATTTGGTGTCGATTATGAAACGAGAATAATTTCAGCTCATAGAACTCCGAGAACTGCTGAAGAGTTTGCTCTAAAGGCTGAGGAAAACGGGATTGAAGTGATAATTGCGGCAGCTGGAAAAGCGGCGCATTTAGGCGGAGTATTGGCTGCATATACAGCTATTCCGGTTATCGGATTGCCAATAAAATCTTCTTCACTTGATGGATTAGATTCTCTGCTTTCTATCGTACAAATGCCTAAGGGTGTTCCGGTTGCTACGGTGGCCATCGATGGCGCAGAAAATGCAGGATTATTGGCTGTACAAATCCTTTCTGTGAAATACCCAGAGCTGAGGGAGAAAATGAAGAAGTATAAGAAGAAAATGGAAGAGGATATAATTGAGCAAGACAAAGGACTGAAAAGATAATGTAACGAAAATAGTCGCAATATTAATATTATCGATTCTCTCGGTCGCGGTCTTTTGAACGGAAAACAAACGGGTAACGTAAACGGTGTTTTCCTAAAATGACTTCGTCATTTTGCAAAAAGACCATGCTTCCTCAAGAAGATAATATAGTAAAATTGCTCCGATATTTTCTAATACATTACCTTTTCAATCAGGTAGTAGGTTAGCTTATTAAATAGATAAGAATAAAGGACTGAAAAGATAATGTAACGAAAATAGTCGCAATATTTTCAGAAAGGAACAGGTATCGCTATGGATGCAAAATTAACCTATAAGGATGCAGGTGTAGACACAAAGGAAGGCGAAAAAGCGGTTCAACTTATGAAAGAACATGTGAAAAAGACCTT